>SLGQ01000186.1 GCA_007136595.1 Candidatus Sumerlaeota bacterium
ATGTTCCAGAATCAATACCTGAGAATTCTCCTGCATATTCACCAACAAGTTCCGAAAAACTGCTAAACCCCTCACTACCATCACATGAAACAACCACAAACACCGACAATAAAAGCATTGTAATTAAAATCTTTTTCATATCGTTCTCCGAAAGAAATTAAACAAATCTCAAAGATTATACTGGATTGGGAATCAAAAATAAAGTTTTAAATCTCCCCTTTACCGTATAACACTTCCTGCAAAATTTCAGTTATCATTCCTCCGGAAATGGGGTATCTAAATTATCAACAAGGCACATCCGCCCTGATTATCTGACTCATCATAATAATACGGATTCTTTTTACAGTCATTGCTACATTCATCGTAATGATTTGTGTTCCCATCGTCACACTCTTCAGGATGCTGAACGATCCCGTCACCACACATTCCTATCCTGACACTTTTACAATCATTGGAACATTCATCATCATCAATATCATTCCCGTCGTCACACATTTCGTTACTGTTTACTATTCCGTTGCCACAAACCATTTCTACACATTGTGATAAGTTGTAGGATTTACAGTTGTCAGAGCAAACAGCTTTGTCACCCTTTTCATAATTTCCCAATGTGGAGCAGTCAACAGTGTCGTTTCTTTCACAAACCTCTCCCTGGTCAACGCTTCCGTTACCACATATAGTTTCAAGGTCATGTCCTGCGAGCTCTATCATTTTTTCATTTATCCAGTTACGGTAGGCAACAACTCTTGTATGAAAAGAATTTTCCATTGGAGAACATCCGTCTCTGCCAAAAGAAGATATACCTGATACAGACATTTTGTTGTTCTGAATTGTAAATAAAGGACCTCCGGAATCACCTTGACATGTTCCAGAAGGGTTTCCGATTTCCAACAGCTGCTCATAAGTATCCACATCGAGAATAGTGGTATTTCCCCATCTTTGGGTTAATGAGTCTTCTTTGCCGTCTCCGGTTATACCATAGCCTACCACAATCCCTTTTTCTCCTTCATATTCTGCAGGATTATTTCTTACTTTATATATTAACAGGTCCGTGATGTTTTTATTCAGCAGCAGCATTGCGATGTCCGTACCCCTTAACTCGCCATCCCAGCTTTCATGTATGACTGCTTTTGTGACCGATGCTGTTTTATCATAATATGAAAGGCTCAAACCATCATGAATACTTAATATTCCTGGACTTTTAACTCCGTCATATTCAATCTTTCCGTTTTCGTCCCTTAAAAAAACACAGTGCCCGGCAGTTAAAACAATATTAGGGGCGATTAGTGTTCCAGTGCATATAGTACCCGTTCCATCTCCCAGATATGCTATAACACCTACAACTCCGCTGAATCTATTATTCCAATCACTCATAGTTGTTGCTGTTCCGTTAACTATTTTCGGCTCAATTTCAACAGAACTCTCAGAGAAAAGTTGAAAACAAGTAGCAAATATTAAAACTAAAAATATAAGGCTGTGTATTTTCATTTCTATTTACCTCTTGATAATAATCATAGTCCTTTAAAAGTAACCCGGAAACTCTTAACTCCATCTGAAAGAATGTTGAAATTCTTTTCTGTAATCTCACCAGCCTTCAGAAATGTCTCGAGGTGGGATGAGGGTATATGTGGTGTAGATATATGATCATCAAAAACAACATCCTCGTCATATATCAGAAAAGAAAGACTGTCACTTTTATTAAGAACAGTAGATGAATATGCAGAAGACCATGAAGCAGAAAGACTGTCATCAACGGTCTCTGTTCTAAAAACCTCCGTGCTGTTTTTCTCTACTATTACAAAAATATCAGGTAATCCACCGAAAGCATCCCAATCTTCACCGTTCGGCATTTTGGATGTTACGGTAATATTATGTACCTGGATTCTCCAGCTGCGTCCGAAAATATTTCTACATACACTGTCTTCGCATCTCTGATCTTCTTCACAGTCAGCATTTGAAATACAACCCCCGGTGTTACCGCTGTCTCCGGTATTGCCTGAATTGCCGGAATCACCGGAGTCCGCTGAATCTCCAGTGTTGCCGGAATTACCAGAATCACCACTGTCGCCCGAATTACTGGTGTTTCCTATGTCATAGCGACTTTCATCGACTAAAACACATCTAGGCTCTGTAAACTCATCTATAAATTTGCATCTCATTTCTTTTGTTTCGTCTTCACATGCACCGAAAAAAACCCATTCACCCTCAAAACACACTTCAGCATTCTTGTCGCTGTTTGTCGCACAACGGTATATTCCTTCCGGTTCACAGTTGGGAAAACCATAGTCAGATTCTTCTCCACCACAGCTTGAAAAAACAAGAGAAGAAGAGAATATAAACGCAAAGACAAACATTAGCAAAAATAGAAACTTCTTCATTCATGCCTCCGAATATAGTTAACTTATCTAAAATATTATAGTAAGCTGAAGTTAAAAATAAAGTTTAATACTACCCTTTTATCGAACATATTTAACAGTCCCACCCATCCTGATCAATATCGAAATCATCATCATCGTCAATTTCCTTTTCCGCCCCACACTGATGGCAAAGTCTGCCATTCATAATGTAAATCCAATTTTCTCCTTCTTCTAACGGGTCCGCATACAAAGTGCAACAGCAGCCTGCACACTGAAGATGGTACTTTTCCATTTTCTTCTCCTTCTTTCTGTTGAAATGATTTTTTTCACCTACCATGCATAAGCTCCTCCCCTGCGGAGGAATTTATCCAGTAAAAACCCGGCATCTTGTAAAGCTCGTTTAAGCGGGAACCTGTAAATCGGCTCCGAGTAACTGAGAAGGTTGTCTGTGTTACTGTAGAGTCTCCCCTGGGGATCTATCATCACATAGGAGTCGATCATATCGCCGTTGGATTCCGGGACCACGCACGCAGATACTTTACCGTTGTTTTCCAAAAATCTTTTGAAGTCATCTCTGCCTATAAGGAAAGCGTCCACCCTTCCTCTGTTGGCATTTTCTATCGGCAGAACCTGAAAGACTTTCCACCTTTCCGGGGCTGCATCATTGATGAACGGAACAAAATTCTCATTCTTGTTAACAGAAGAAACAACCGTGTTGATCTTGAGCCGCATACCAGCCTGCTTCACCCATTCAACTCTCTGCCGATATTGCTCCTCTGTCATCCCTGTTCCTCTGAAAACCCTCCCTATTTTCAGATTCGTTTCGGTGCACAGACTGTCCATGCTGATCGATACCCAGTCGAGGGATCCTCCCATTTCCTGAAGGAACCTCGGAGTCAGCAGAGCACCGTTAGTAACTAGCATCGTTGTGATCCCCAGCTCTTTTGTGAACCGGATAAGCTCCGGAAGCATAGGATGCAGAAGCGGTTCTCCACCGGCAAAGGAGATCTTTGAGAACCCCTCCTTGGCGATCTGCTCAATAATTTTGTAATACTGGTAAAGTGAAAGTGTCTGCTCTTTGAAGTTCTCACAGCCATACTTGGCAAAGCAGTACTGACAGTGCATGTTGCATCTTTCTGTAAGATGAAAATTGATTGAAAGCGGTTTTTTGTTCATGACCGCCTCCTTTTGTGAAGTTGTGATTCCTTCTTTCTTGGAATCTTTGAAATCCGGTGCATTACTGTAATAAGGGCATTGTCTTCGACGACAACAGCGACATCTGTAATCTTTTCCGATAGTCCGAGCTTTTTGACCTTTTTCCTGGGAACAAGGATAAGTACCCGTGCTCCGTTAATAAAAAACTTTACTCCATAGCGTAAAACTGAATCTACCATCTCGTCGCTGATCCCTCTTTGCTGCTGTCTGGCAACAAAATGATCTGTTCTGATAATGTTTTCCATCGTCTCCTCCGTTGAAAAAACCGTGTTTGCATGTTTAATCTTAAGGATAAAAAATGTGTCCGGTATTGAGGATATGGCGACGAAAATAATTCTTATATTATTTAATGATTACTATGCTTTAGCAGTTTTAACGATAATGTCTTTTCCAGGTTTATAGTTTCTGATTCCTTCAATTATTAAAG
>SLGQ01000365.1 GCA_007136595.1 Candidatus Sumerlaeota bacterium
AATGATGACAACAGAAAATTTTCTGAACTGTATGGAGTTCACCGCTTAAGATCGAGCTATCTTCCACCTGACAACAAAGTTTATATTTCCACAATTCAGAGGTTTTATTCCATATTAAAGGGAGAAGATCTCGATGAAAAAGCTGAAGAAATTAATCCCGGAGAAATGAAGTGGACAAAAAGAGAGCCGCTTCCTGTTGTTTATAACCCGAAATCACCTCTTGAGTTTTTTGATTTTGTTGTAATTGATGAATGTCACAGAAGTATTTACAATCTCTGGAAACAGGTGCTTGACTATTTTGACGGCTTTCTTGTAGGTCTTACTGCAACTCCGGACAATAGAACTTTCGGTTTTTTTAAGCAGAACATTGTGAGTGAGTACACTCATGAAGAAGCAGTTCTTGACGGAGTGAATGTGGGATACAACATTTTTCAGATTGAGACTAAGGTTTCTAAAAAAGGGGGAGCGATCTGGAAAGGAGAATATGTTGACCACAGAGATAAACTGACAAGGGAAAAGAGGTGGCTTGAGCTTGATGAAGACAAGGAATATTCAGCAAAACAGCTTGATGATGATGTTGTCAATCCAAGTCAAATAAGGCTTGTGATAAAAACATTTAAAGAAAATCTTCCTTCAATTTTTCCTGACAGATTTGATGAATCAGGCAATTTCGAAGTGCCCAAAACGCTCATATTTGCCAAAACTGATTCACATGCAGATGACATAATTCAAATTGTGAGAGAAGAATTTGCTGAAGAAAACAGGTTTTGTAAAAAGATTACTTACAATGCCGATGACCCGAAAGGAACTCTCGCTCAATTCAGAAATGATTATCATCCAAGAATTGCTGTAACAGTTGATATGATTGCAACTGGAACTGATGTGAAACCGCTTGAATGTCTTCTTTTTATGAGAGATGTAAAAAGCAGAAATTATTTTGAGCAAATGAAAGGAAGGGGAACAAGAACCATTGAACTTGATGATTTGAAAAAAGTTACCCCGACAGCAAAATATACCAAAGATCATTTTGTAATTGTTGATGCGATCGGTGTTACAAAAAGTTTAAAGACTGATAGCCGTCCTCTTGAAAAGAAGCCGGGCGTTTCGCTGAAGGATCTTCTTGGAGCAATTTCAGTCGGAGCAAGAGACGAAGATCTTTTTTCAACACTTGCAAACCGGCTGATCCGACTTGAAAAACAATTAACTGAAAAGGAAAAAGAGCGGTTTGTTGAAAAATCAGGGGGAAAGTCAATCAATGAAGTTGCAAAAGGGTTGATAAAATCATTTGATCCCGATGTTCTTGAAGAACTGAAGTTGCAGGCAGAACAGGATTTTAAAAATGAGCCGAAATTCACTCAAATAGAGAGATTCAAAGAGCGGGCATTAAAAATGCAGGATGAAGCAGCTTCTGTTTTTACCGGCGAACTCAATGATTATATTGAAAATGTAAGAAAAGTTCACGACCAGATAATTGACTCATTAAATCGTGATGAACTGATAAGTATAGGTTGGGATAAGGAGAAATCTGAAAAAGCACAGTTGATAGTAGCTGATTTTTCAAACTGGATAAATGAGCATAGAGACGAAATAGTTGCTTTACAGATTTTTTATGATCAACCATACAGAAGAAGAGAGCTTACCTACAAAATGATAAAGGATCTTTTTGAGATTCTTAAAACTGAAAAGCCTTCACTTGCTCCGTTTTCAGTATGGAAAGCTTATGAACAGCTTGAAAAAGTGAACGGAACTCCGAAAAATGAGCTTATTGCCCTGGTTTCACTGATAAGAAAAGTTGCAGGAATTGATGAAACGCTTACTGCTTATGACAAAACAGTTGACAGAAATTTTCAGGACTGGGTTTTTAAAAAGCAGGCAGGAACATTGAAATTCAATGAAGAACAGATGCAATGGCTTAGAATGATAAAAGAATTTATTGCAATGAGTTTCCATATAGAAAAAGATGATTTTGATCTTGATCCGTTCAATAAAAATGGCGGACTCCACAGATTCTACAAAGTTTTTGGAGATAACTATCAGGAAATAATTGAAGAGTTAAATGAAGTTCTGGCGGCTTGATGTAAAATAGTTTTGACATGCCGTAATTTGTGAATATGATTCCAGTTGTTTTTGGGGGCTTAGACAAATGATACCTAATATTATCGGATATCACACAAACTCTAAAGAAAAATGTGAGCGATATATTAGTGAAGGCATTTTTATTGAAAGCAAAGATATTAAATGGTTGGGACATGGAATGTATTTCTGGGATAATTTCTCAAATGCAGTTTACTGGAAAAATGAAAAAATAAGAAAAATGGAAGCATCTGAACTTTTAATTATAAAAGCGAATGTTCTAATTGATGAGTTGCTTGATTTGACTGATTTGCAGGTGCTCGAATTCATTAATGAAATGCGGATTATTTATTGCGAAAGAATCGACAGAAGAAAGAGAAATGCTCCAATGGGAAAAAAATTGGATGCACTATTTAAAATGTTTAAAGAATTAGATGAAAGCTATTCTGTTATGAAAGTGAATGGATTTTATAAAAAAACTCCTGTTTCAGATTTTTTTGTAGAATCCAACAACAGTATGATTACAAATAAAGTTAAAACTATTTACTGTGTAAGAAGAAAAGAAAAAGCGGTTGAAGCCGAAATTTTTGAAAAAGAGGTGGCGTAATGAGTACAGAAAGCATTAAAATACTTCAGAACTGTTTGAAGAAATTAAAAGAAATGCCACAGGAAGAATTTGATAAGATGGTAAATGAAAAAGGTCTTGGCGAAGCGTTTGAGGAAGATGATTCGGTTTACGAAGATGATGATTTTACACTTATTTTGCCTGAAAAAGATGATGTTTTTACTCTTGAATCAAGCTGGGGAGGTTGTTTTAGTTTTAATAGCGGATGCCTACCTTACTTTTTCAGTGAAAGCAAAAATGAATCAAAAAAGTTAGATTTAAATAAGCAGAATAATTATGGTCTTGCCGCTTAAAAGGAGGCAGCAATGATAGAAAAAAGCACATTCAGTTTTTTGGGTTACAAAATTCCAAAAGTAGAGATGAATATTGCAGATGATTTTTGTAATAATCAAGCTGAACCGATTGAGATAATTGATGACATTTCATTGGGATATGGAATTGATCCGGAAGAACCGAGATTTGTTGAAGTTCTTCTTACTGTTAAATTAAAGGATAAGAACGAAAAGTTTTCCTTTATTGTTAAAATAAAGGGCGGTTTTAAGGCTGACAAGGATATGCCGGAAGAATTGTTTAAAAATCTTTATACGAAGAATGCTCCTGCGATTCTTTATCCTTATGCGAGAGCAATAGTTTCGAACTATATGGTTCTGGCAAACATTCCGCCTTATCTTCTTCCATTGATTAATCTGACAAAAAATGAAGAAGCCGAAAAAATCGAGAAGAAATAAGTCTTAATTTCAATCTTATCCTTGCTAAAAAATCCTCAATTTGTAAAATCTTTTTAATGTTTCTTTAGTGAGGTTTGGATGGAAATGAATATTTTCACGATAGGTCATTCAGATCATAAAATAGAAGCATTTATTTCTATAGTTAAGCAATACAAAATAGATGTTGTTGCCGATGTCCGCTCCAACCCTTATAGTAAATATCACCCCCAATTCAACAAAGAACCCTTAAAAGAAAAGCTTAAAGAATCAGGCATTAATTATGTTTTTATGGGGGATGAGCTTGGAGCACGACCTAAAGATAGCGACTGTTATGTTAATGGGGCTATTGATTTTTCAATTCTTTCAAAGAAGGAGTCATTTAAAAATGGCATAGCCAGACTCATTGACGGAATAAAAAAGAATTTCAAAATAGCAATCATGTGTGCTGAAAAAGAACCTTTGGATTGTCATAGAACCATACTTGTCTCAAAAGAGTTAAAAAAAATGGGCGTTAAAGTCAGCCACATTCTTTATAACGGGAAATGTGAAGACATGGAAACTACAGAAAAAAGACTTGTTAACTCAGCAGGTTTA
>SLGQ01000025.1 GCA_007136595.1 Candidatus Sumerlaeota bacterium
ATTCACTTGTCAAAACAGCATTTGTGTCGATCCTGACAACAGTGACGGCGACAAAGGAGAAACGGATGACAAAACAGATCATGAAAATTCCGACAGCTCTGAGAACAATCCTGATGAATATGAACACCCTGATGGAAATGAATACCCCGATGGAAACAATGATGTTGTTGAAAACAAATGCAATCTGGGTGAAATATGTTGGAAAGTTGTTCCGACACAACAGAAAAGATGTTTCAATGACACAGGCTCCACCGGCTGTTCATCCATTGCTGACTCATTTTATGGACAGGATGGCAACTATGCACCTTCAACAGGAAGAGGTTTTGAAAATATAAAAATCGGGGAAAAATTCTTTGTGCTGGATAACCTGACACAGATGTTGTGGAATAAAAAATCAAGTGAAACAGAGATATCCCACAGTGAAGCCGTTTCTTTCTGCGAAAATCTCAATAAAACTTCAGAAGGTGAAAAAGAGAACTGGAGACTGCCGTATCTTCAGGAACTTGTCTCTCTTTTTCATTTTGATGAATCTGTTGATCCCGCTGTTGACGGTTTTTATTTCCCTGATATGAAGCTTGGGAAATATTGGACGAACAATAAATTCGGGTACGACAGCTATTTTTATGTTGATTTTTCAGGTCAAAACCAGTTTTATACCGATGATGAAACATCGGAAAATTATGCAATTTGCGTAAGTTCTGTGTATCAGTATGACAGCGACAGAAAATTTAACCGATGGGAGCAACTGACAACTGGAGATGTAACTGTCAAAGACCGCTTAACTGATCTTGTGTGGATAAAACCCGATTATCAATATAGATTGTGGAAAGAAGCCCTTTCATACTGCGAAAAACTTGATTATGCGGATAAAACCGACTGGAGACTGCCCAATGTAAATGAAGTTCACAGTCTGACAACATACGGAATAAACCATGAAAAACAAACAACCTTTCCTGATCTTGGCATAAACTTTTACTGGACTTCTACAACTAATGCCAATGATATCAAAAATGCCTGGGTTGTCCTATTTAAATACGGAACTCTAAACCCGATTTTACCAAAAGATAGCAATGTAAATCAGATAAGAACTATCTGTGTCAGAGATCACTGAATATTTCCACTGGCACTTTTTACAGGTTTATGCATATTTTCAAAAGTGTTTACCGCATCTGAAAGTGCTTTGGCAAGTTCGGCGGCTTTTCTCGGTGTCATAACAATTCTGTCTGTTACAAGTCCAAGTTTTGCCTGAGGCTGCATCATAATAAAATCTATCAGAAATTCATTTTCATTAAAAGTAATAGCGAATGAATTTGAATAGCTGCCTGCCGCAACATCATCATTTTTAATTTTGATCTGGATGTTTTTCCTGTTGTTATTTTCATCCGTTTTCTTCTGTTGATCTTTGTTTTCCATAATAACCTTCCCTTGTGGTTTCCAAAACTATTTCCAATGCTTTTTGCACACTGCGTAAAGATTGGACTGCCTGCGGCTTAATTGTAGAAGAAAAAGATACTTAAATAAAGTTTTTTAACACCAATCTTTAAATTGACAAAACAGTTCCTTTGGTTTTATAATCATTGACACTGAGTTTGTACAGTTGACAGTTGGGGGTACAATGGAAATTTCGACATTAAAGATCGAGTATAAAAAATTCAACTCTTTCCTCAAAGATTATGTTAAGAATCTTAACCGGGGATGGATATTTCTAAGAATGGCAAAAACTTATGCAAAAGGAGCAACAGTCGATTTTTCTTTCAGGGTTTCAGATATCCCTGAAGAACTGAGAGCATCCGGAACAGTCGTATTTTCGGGTGTCAATTCCGATGGCGTCAAAGGTGTTGGCATTAAACTTGAATTTGATGAAAATTCAAAGAAGTTCCTTAACAAAACAATTCCTTTTGAAATTAAGGAAAAATACGGTGAAGTATGGGGATCTAAGATATGTAACCTTTTGGAGAAAGAATAAGTTGATAACCACAGCAAAACAATCTTCGGGAAGATTCTGTATCCTTGATGATGAGAAAAGTTTTCTTAACACAGCAAAAAGGAATCTTTCGAAATATCTGCCCGATGTTAAAGGGATCTTTATCAGCACTCCCGATGAGATATATTCCATAGCAAAAGAAGATGAAAAAACTCTTTACATTATTGATATTAATCTTGGTGAATTCAACGGTATGGATATTTACCGTAAAATATCGCATATTTCTTCCAAAGCAAGGGTTATTTTTATTACCGGAGATATTGCTTTTATCGAAGATGAAACTTTAAGAAGACAAAGTTTATCTGAGGGTGGAATTGATTTTATTGAAAAACCCATAAAGTGGCATGAGATGGCAATAAAAATAAAAAATCACCTCAAACTCCTTGAGTACCAGTTTGAACTGGAAGAGAGAGTTGAGGAGAGAACGCAGATGCTGCTTCATGCTGACAGACTTGCAACAATAGGAACAATGGTCAGCTCGATCGTGCACGAAATAAGTTCTCCCCTGACATTTATAAAAGCAAATCAGGAAACATTTCTCTTTGCGTATAAAAAAATGGAAAAAAACATTTCCGACCCTGAAATAACAAAAATATTTGACGATCTTATACTTCCGGGGATAAAAGACAGTCTTACAGGAGTCCAAAGGATCGAGGAACTTCTTAAATCATTTAGAAAGTTTTATAAAAAGGAACAGAAAGTAACGGTCAACGATATCATTTCAATTTTAAATGAAGTTAAGAACCTTACTTTTTACAGTATGAAGAAAAATAAAATCGCTTTTAATATAAACATAAAAAATGACGGAGACTTCTCTATAAAATGTAACAGGCAGGAGTTGATACAAGTTTTTACAAATATTATAAATAATGCTGTGGATGCTCTTGAAGAATCTCCTGTAGAACCTAAAAAAATTGAAATTTCTGTCTGCCGGGACAAGAAATTTGTCATAATTTCAATATCAAATAACGGTCCTTCAATTGAACCGGATGACATTGAAAACATATTTAAACCGTTCTACACAACTAAAGGCGATGAAAAGGGTACGGGACTTGGTCTTTCAATAGTCCGGCAGATCACCAGGAACATGGGTGGTGATGTGTGGATAAAAAACAAAGAAGACTCTGAAACTGTTGACTTTATTGTTCAGATACCAATCAACCAGGATCCTAAAAACAATTGAGACACTATTGATGATCGGAGAAAAGAATGAAAATTGAAGCTGTTATTCTTGCTGCCGGAAAAGGCACCAGAATGAAATCGGACAAGCCTAAAGTTCTTCATGAAATAAATGGAAAATCTATGGTGGAGTGGATAATAGAAACTGTCAAGCCTGTATGCAGTGATATAAATATTGTCACCGGGTTTGCCAGTGCCCTTGTTGAGAATCAAATAGAAGAAAAATATAACGGTGAAATTAAATTCTCCTACCAGAAAGAACAGGACGGAACAGGGGGGGCAGTGAGAGCCGCTGTAAGCAATCTCTCGGGTAATACTACTCATGTAATTATATGTGCCGGTGACACTCCGCTTCTTAAAACTGAAACTTTTTCAAAAATGATAGATCATTTTATACAAACCGGTTCCGATATCACTGTCGTTACGACCATACTGCCCGATGCCGGACACTACGGTAGAATTTACAGGGATGAAAATGATGATGTTGCCGGCATTGTTGAGTATCTTGATGCTGACGAATCTCAACTGAAAATAAAAGAAATAAACAGCGGGATATATTTTGTTGAAAAAAATCTACTTGTGGAAGCTGTTTATAAAATAAAGAACAACAACAACAAGAGAGAATATTATCTCACTGACATTATTAAAATATCACGGTTTTTAAATAGAAAAGTGACAGCTTTTATTGAAGAGGATCACGAATCATTGACAGGAATAAATGATATTGAGCAACTGAAAAAAGCCGAGATAGCAATGAAAAAAAAGAATTCTATTTAAGACTTATTTTTTCTATTCCGTTCCAGTCCCTTGCAACATAAAGGATATCATCGATCACTGTTGAAGCTATGCTGTAAGAATAGTAACCGTAAGTTTTTTCACTTAGAGAAAATTCCTTTTCTTTTCCATCAGTAGAGATATAAACCATTTTGTTGGAATCTGAGTAACCGTAGTAGTAACCGCCTGTATCTTCTATTGAAACTATGAATCCGCCATTTGAAACCGAGCCGAACCTTCCGCCGTTTTCGTATTCTTTGTCAAATAACTTTTTTCCGTCCGGAGCATTGAATAGTTGAGCTCTCACTTTTCTTTCTCGATTACTGTAGTACCAGTAGGAACAATCGTTCCTTTCATAGTTATAAACAGTTTCGTAAGTTCCTATGAAAACTTTATCATTTTTAACAATAAAATCCGAGCTTTCATAACGGTACATAGTTTCAGAACTTTCCCAACTGTTTGGAACACTTATCCTTCTGACAACACTCACTTTTGTTTTATCTGAGTTAAATTTAAGAATATAAAGGGTGTTAATGTAGGAAGAACGGTAGTAGTAATAGTCATCTTGAGACTGTTCATCACTCCATGCAAGATGTGAAGTATAAAGATAGTTTCCGTCATCACTTATTCCGATAACTTTACCGGGAATATTTACCCTTTTACCGACAACAGGTTTAGACGGATCTTTCACATCCACAGGAACAGCGTAGCAGTAAAGCAGCTCTCTTCCCTTTTCATCAAAACCTTTTCTTTCACAGTCAGTGTACCAGAAAGTTGTTCCGTTTACAGCTATTCTTGTGTCCCAGTCAAGAACTCTTCCTTCCGAACTTATTGAAACAGGTTCGACTTTTTCTTTATCAGGATCGCTGAGATCATAGATATGGAGCGATGCCCTGTAAATACTGTAACCTCTGTCGGATCCCATACAATCACCATCACTGTCATAGCAGTCTGTTTCTGGATAGTAGTAGTCCCACTCCTGATTTATGAAAGCAAGTGCACCTGAACTGCTCACTTCAGAATTTGAAAAGCTGTAGTAGTATCTGTAGCTGTCATTTGCCATTTCAGGAGGAAGCAGCTCTACTGTACCGATTTCTTCCGGGTTGGAATCTTTCTTGAAATTAAATATTTTCACTGTTCTTGCATTTTCTGATCTTCCGCCACCTTCCGATGATTCTCCGTCAACACCCGGCTCAACACCATCCCAGTAATACCAGTAAAAATTGTTGAAAACATACCCCAAATCACCTGATTTAAGAAGATTTGCATATCCGTAACTGTTTTTTGAGAAAGGATCACTTCTCCACTTTACAGGATCGGTGTCATTGTCAGGGTCATAGAAAACAAGCGTTGAAGGATTGCTGTACCAGTTGCTGTCAATTCCGCAAAGCTGATTTCCGCAGGAATTCAGATCTCCGACAAAATATGCCAGAACCGCTGTGGAAAGTATTTCCGGATTATCCCTGTCTTTAGCATCTATTATCATCACATGTCTGTCACCGATACTTACTATCTTCTCGTCAACTGCAACACCTCTCATAACAGGGCTGTCAGAAACAACATGTCCTCTTTCGGTCAATCCTTTTTCCATGTCAAAATCAATGAGGTAAAGTTTATATATAGATCTCCATGTCCTTTCCTCATATTCATTTACCGGGAGAAGAATAAGACCTAAATCATCATATATTCTGAATGCTTTCCAGTCATAATTGGCAGTTGACCACGAATAATTGGACCCTATTGCTATCATTGACATTTCTGTCGGATTTTCAGGATCGCTTACATCGTACATGCTCACTTTTGTTTTCCAGCCATCCTGATCATCTACTCCAACTGCAAGGATTTTGTCTCCTCTTATCTCAAGATGAGTTGACCATCCTGGAATTTCCAGGAATCCAAGCTCTATCATGTTTTCAGGGTCACTGATATCAATTACATGGAGAGGGTCTTCTATGAAGTATGTTACGGCATACATCCTGTCCCCTTCAAACTTTGTTCCGAAAAGCTGCTGACCTTCCATAAACACCAGTTTATCAAGCCTTTCTATATTTTCCGGATCACTGACATCAAAACTTTCTATCATGCTGGTTCCTGCACCCCATCTTGAGGAAGAGCTTACAGCAAAGAAAATGTCTCCTTTTTCATACATTTTCCAACGGTCACTCATAAACCCTTCAGTTTCAAAGACAGCTTTCTTTTCAATTTTTCCAGCCGGATCACTTATATCAAAAAGGGTGACAGGATAACTTTTGGAATAATTTTCACTCCAGTAATCATAGTTTGCTTCAGCGATATATATTGATCTTCTTGAAACATATATTGTGTAAGCTGTCCCTTCAAGAGAAACTTCGTCAACTTTTTTAATGTTTTTCGGGTCGGCAACATTTATGGACATAAGTGTTATCTGATCTTTGCCGTGCTCGTCCATTCTGTCACACCAGTACCAGTAATATCTGTATTGAGTTGAAGCAATATAGATAACATCTCCAACCTGCCTTGAATCAACTACAGTACCATCCATATCATAACTGCCTATTACCTTAGGTTTAGATGGGTCATCCGTGTCAACGACGATCACTTTTGACATTCTCCTGCCACCCCAATAACCTTCATCTCCGGTGCTGATATCTTTACCGTTTAAACCTGTCACAAGTATATAAGCTCTTCCTTCCTGAAGATACATTTCTCCGGGGATTCCCTCAAAAGGTGCTCTGCCGACAATTTTCAACTTTGCCGGATTTGACATGTCTATTGCAATAAGACCCCTGTAACGGTTGACAACCCATATAGTATCACCCTGGATCTTATAAATGTCGGACTCTACAATTTCCCGTTCAGCGGAATCTCCGTCGTCCATACCTGCATCTTCTCCGGCTTCGGGAGCACCACCATAATCATCTCCTCCTTTTCTGTTCCCATCTTCTCCGCTTCCCGCGGTAACGAAGTTACCCTCTTCATCTGTATCCATAATATCAGGTGTTTCATCATCAATATCATTTACCCCTTCTGTTCCATTTTTATTGTTTTCACACGCAACAAAAATGAAAAAAAACATTGCAACTGCAATTACTTTAACAATAAATCGTTTCATGACCAGTTCCTCCGTCAATCAAAGTTACGAACCTTTAGTTACATAACGAGTCTGATTTTATTTGCAACATTTAAACTTTTTTATGTTTTCCACAAAAAGACATTAATACTGAGGATTTATAGTGATAAGGTCAAGTCCTGCAGTATATGCATAAGAAACATACCTTGAAAAACCGTAAACATATAAGCCGACAGGTTTAGTTGCAGTAAGTGTATGTGCTCCGGCTGTCATATCGACCCACAACTTATATTTATCTGTGCCGGGAATATTCACAAAACTGCTTGAGTGATAACTTGTTTCGTTCAAAACCACTGATGTGTCTGCATCAGCAACTATGGTTATCCTGTTATGGTCATAGTTAGGGGGAACAAGAAAAATATAATCACTTCTCAACTGTTCATCAGGGGCTATAAGCATCATTGCGGGGTCACCTGTCCCTGCTCCGGCATCCTGGCTGGCTAGGAACTGTCCTACAAGAATGGGCTTGTTAGCTGAAACAACAAAGTCTTCCCTTGTGGAAAACGGGATAAACTGCCCTGCATTAAGCATAACGCTGCCGGAAGTTCCACCTGCCCACTCAACTTGAGTGCCATCTTCAGAGGCAAGTATTCTGTAATAATCCTCTTCATTTCCCCTTGGTCTGGTTCTTGATACAGTAAAGTTCATTCCCCAGCTTTGCAAAGGAAATATTTGATGTTCCATATGGTCGCATGCTGTTTTATCAGCCGGAATCCTTGTACAGATATGACCTCCGAACACAGCTACCTTTTTATCTGATTTTACAAGCGATCCTGTCAGATCAGCACCGTAAGAGTTCGAGTTAGGTGCGTTTGTTCCATTTAATGTGAGAATTTGATACTTGCTTAAATTATATGTGACAACTGCTCCCGGATTTTCAGCATTTATACCGCCACCGCCTTTAGTTGCAGCTGTATAAGTGACAGAAACAGAAGTGGTTCCTTCTTCTACGGCAACTATTGATACAAATCCGGAAAGACTTGACCATGAGGGCCACGACATTACATAGTAGTCATTTCCAAGTGCACCGACAGGAAGAAGGAGCGTGGCATCGTTTGAATACATCAGAACATTACCGAAGGGGTTCATCTGAGTTACGGTTACAGGTCTTGAAGAAACCAGTTTAAACCCGAGATTAGATATTCCAGGGGTCATGATCCGCCGTTCTTTACCGAGTTCAAAAGAGTGAAGTCCTTTTGCAGGCACTGTCCCCTGAGTCAAAACTGTGTCTCCTGAAGTATAGATGGTTATATCGGCAGGCTCATCGTTGGGGTTTGCAACGACAAGTGCATAGGTGGCATTCGCCTCATAGCCCCCACCCTGTTGCAAAAAGGCTCCCCAGTATTCGCACCCCACATAACTCTGTTCTTCTTCAGCAATACCGCAATCATCAAGACATTGACCTTTATAGCACTGGACACCAGCTCCACTGCATTCTTCAATTTCCAAAAACTCTGTTCCCTCTGAATTGCACTCAACAACTATATTTCCCTTGCATCCACGGTCTCCGGCAGTACAAAGTTCAAATTTACAATCAGGATAGCCGGTATAACCTCCTTCACACTCATCACAAAATTCACCGGCATAACCGGTATAACATGAACATTTACCGATAGTTTCAAGACACTGACCATTTCCGTTACAGTCAACTCCGGCGCATGCTTCACCACCCGATATACAATTGGGATAGCCGGTGTATCCAGGAGCACATCTGTCACATTGTTCTCCGGCATATCCGGTGTTGCAGACACAAACTCCATCCTGTAAACTTCCATTGCCGCTACATTCCGTTCCGCCTCCGGTATTGCCTGTATTTCCCGTGTCACCCGGCAAACCTGTGTTTCCTGTGTTTCCGGTATCTCCAGAACATTTTCCTGTTTCCTGATTACAGTACTGCCCGAGAGGACAATCAATGTTTGTCTCACAATCTCTGCCATTTTCACCACTTCCTTCAGTATCTGTTATACATGAAGCTGTAAACAGAAAAACAAAACAGAGTAACAACCAAATAGATGTTTTTTTCATAAGATCACCCCGACACATTAAATCCTCATCAGTACATATTTTACAACTAATGAAAAATAATGCAAATGAAATATTAGAAAGCCCTCTAAATTAAGGCGGCAATAAAGTCCCTTTAGAGAAATTAATATTGAGGATTTATGGTAATAAGGTCGAGTCCTGCAGTATATGCATAAGAAACATACCTTGAAAAACCGTAAACATACAAGCCGACAGGTTTAGTTGCAGTAAGTGTATGTGCTCCGGCTGTCATATCGACCCACAACTTATATTTATCTGTGCCGGGAATATTCATAAAGGTGTTGGTATGATAACTGGTTTCATTCAAGATCACTTCTGTATCTGCATCGGCAACTATGGTTATTCTGTTGTAATCATAGTTAGGGGGAACAAGAAAAATATAATCACTTCTCAGCTGTTCATCTGGGGCTATAAGCATCATTGCGGGGTCACCTGTCCCTGCTCCGGCATCCTGGCTGGCTAGGAACTGTCCTACAAGAATGGGTTTGTTCGCTGAAACAACAAAGTCTTCCCTTGTGGAAAACGGGATAAACTGTCCCGCATTAAGCATAACGCTGCCTGAAGTTCCACCAGTCCATTCAACTTGAGTGCCATCTTCAGAGGCAAGTATTCTGTAATAATCCTCTTCATTTCCCCTTGGTCTGGTTCTTGATACAGTAAAGTTCATTCCCCAGCTTTGCAGAGGGAATATTTGATGTTCCATGTGGTCGCATGCCGGTTTATCAGCAGGTATCCTTGTACAACCATGACCTCCGAACACAGCTACCTTTTTATCTGATTTTACCATTGAACCTGTCAGATCGGCACCGTAAGAATTCGAATTAGCTGCGTTTGTTCCATTTAATGTGAGAATTTGATACTTATTTAAATTATATGTGACAACTGCTCCCGGATTTTCAGCGTTTATACCGCCACCACTTTTAGTTGCAGCTGTATAAGTGACAGAAACAGAGGTGGTGCCTTCTTCTACGGCAACTATTGAAATAAACCCTGAGATACTCGACCATGAGGGCCACGACATAACATAGTAATCATTTCCAAGTGCTCCGACCGGAAGAAGAAGCGTAGCATCATTGGAGTACATCATAACATTACCGAAAGGATTCATCTGGGTTACGGTTACAGGTCTTGAAGAAACAAGCTTAAATCCGAGGTCGGATATCCCCGGGCCCATGATCCTCCGCTCTTGACCGAGTTCAAAAGAGTGGAGTCCTTTTGCAGGCACTGTCCCCTGTGTCAACACTGTGTCTCCGGAAGTATAAATGGTTATATCGGCAGGCTCATCGTTGGGGTTTGCAACAACAAGTGCATAAGTGGCTTTGTCTTGATTTCCAGCTCCCTGCTGGAGGAAAGCTCCCCAGTATTCGCACCCCACATAACTCTGTTCTTCTTCAGCAATACCGCAATCATCAAGACACTGACCTTTATAGCACTGGACACCAGCTCCACTGCATTCTTCAATTTCCAAAAACTCTGTTCCCTCTGAATTGCACTCAACAACTATATTTCCCTTACATCCACGGTCTCCGGCAGTACAAAGTTCAAATTTGCAATCAGGATAACCGGTATAACCTCCTTCACACTCATCACAAAATTCACCGGCATAACCGGTATAACATGAACATTTACCGATAGTTTCAAGACACTGACCATTTCCGTTACAGTCAACTCCGGCACATGCTTCACCACCCGACACACAATTGGGATAGCCGGTGTATCCTGAAGCACATCTGTCACATTGTTCTCCGGCATATCCGGTGTTGCAGACACAAACTCCATCCTGTAAACTTCCATTGCCGCTACATTCAGAATCGCCTCCTGTGTTGCCGGCACTTCCGGTGTCACCAGGTAAACCTGTAGTTCCTGTGTTTCCGGTATCTCCAGAACATTTTCCTGTTTCCGGATCGCAGTATTGTCCGAGAGGACAATCGGAGTTGATCTGGCAACCCTTCCCGTTGTCAACATCATCACCTTCAGTATCTGTTATACATGAAACAGCAAACAGAAAAACAAAACTAAGTAACAACCAAATAGATATTATTTTCATAAGATCACTCCTAAACACTCCAAACTCAACAGTCATACTTTACAGTTAACAATAAATAATGCAAATGAAATATTATAAATGCAGGACATTATTGAAGTTGGATCGAATTTGATTTTTAAAGATATCTTCGTAGTATGGATGGAGACATATTACGGAAGGAGGTTGTGTTGAGAAAATTGTTTCTTATGGCTTTAGGCTTATTGATCCTTTTAACCGGTTGCTCAGAAAACAAACAGGAGATAGAAACATCTGATCCTGAGCATACTCAAATTGATGAAGATCTCACTGCCGACCAGGAAAATCATGACGAAGATGAGGTTGATGACGGGGAAGAAATTACAGATGAGAACGGAGAAATTGAACTTACCAGATGGATGACAGAAAAAGTTGATGCTCCAAAAGTTAAATACCATGTTTTTCATAGCAACAGCGTCAACGAAAAGGCAAGTTTCCATATATATGTTCCTGATTCTTATGAGGAAAATCCTGAAAAATCGTTTCCTGTACTTTATTATCTACATGGAAGCGGTGGAACAGGTCTTGAAGGTGTTGCACTTATATCTTCCATATTTGATCAAGCTATCTTGAAAGGTAGCGTGCCTGATATGCTTATAGTTTTTCCTTACGGGCTTCCTTATGGAATGTGGGTTGACTCTAAAGACGGAACTCAGCCGATGGAATCTCTTCTTATGGATGACCTTATTCCCTTTGTTGATGAAAACTACAGAACAAAAAAAGCTGATGGAAGGATCGTTGAAGGTTTCAGCATGGGAGGTTACGGAGCAGGAAGACTGGGACTTAAATATCATGACCGTTTCAATGCCTTATCAATGCTTGGTGCCGGACCGCTTCAACTTGATTTTTTAGAAGGCGGACCCTATGTTCCCATAGAAAAAAGGGAGCAACTCTTTGAAGAAGTCTATGGTTCTGATATGGATTATTTTGAAGAACAAAGCCCCTGGAGAACAGCAGAATCCGTTGCAGATTCACTCCCTGAAAACTTTAAAATAAGAATAGTCATCGGCACAAAAGACACCATGTATGACAACAATCTTCTTTTTAAAGATCTTCTTGATCAACTTGGAATATCTCATCATTATCATGAACTTACAGATATTGCACACACCCCTGTTCCCATAGTAAACTATATCGTCAACAATGATCCCGAATTTTATCTGGATGCTTTGGGAAATGATATCCCCTAAAAAAATTCATGCACAAAAAACACGCAAAGGACAGGCTTGTCCCTTTTGTTTTAAAGGGATCTAGGGATTTTTCCAAAAAATTTTGCAATATAATATAAAATAGGAATAATCAAACGGTGGGTGGGAATATGTGAGGTAAGGAAGAAATATGAAAAAGGAAGATAAATCTTTAAGTTTGCTTAAAGAATTGCACGAATATTCATTTGCCCTTTCTGAAGTCGGAAACTCTGACCTTTTCAGCTTCATTGTAAACAGGGCAAAAAAAATGTTTTCAGCTAAAGCGTGCTGGATATCTTCTTTCAATTTTGAATCTATGGAGCTTGAAGTAAAGGCTCTTTCTTTTACCGAAAAAGAAATTTCTATTGTTAACAAAATGATCGGAAAGAAGGTGGTGGGGACTAAAATTAAGCTGACAAAAGATCAATATTCTCTGATGTTAAGTGAAAAAATCAGCCCGCCTCTTTCTCTTGAAAGGATTTCTCTGGGTTCAATTCCCTCAGTTATATGCAATACATTGCAAAAAGCCTTGAATATCGGATGGTTTATAGGGTTATCTCTGGTAAACAACGGAAAGCTGTTTGGCAATGTTTTTTTTGCAGGACACAGCGATCAGGAATGTTTTAAAAATGATGAACTTCTTATTTTCAGAGCCATTACATCTTCTGCATTATCAAAAATAGAAGCTGAAAAAAATCTTATACTTGCCAAGGAGCAGGCGGAATTTGCCAACCGTGCAAAATCGGAGTTCCTTGCCAATATGAGCCATGAACTGAGAACACCGCTAAGCGGGATCATAGGGCTTGCAGATCTTATTGACAAATCGGATTCTATTTCAAAACAGGACAGAGAATATATTCAAATGCTAAAAACAGCTTCAAATCTTCTTATGAGCATAATAAACGATATTCTTGATTTGAGTAGAGTAGAATCCGGAAAAATTGATATAAACGATCAGCCTGTAAATATTTATGACACTGCAAAAAAGATATATGATGCCTTTGAGGTCTTTGTAAAAGAAAAAGGGCTTGAAGCTAAACTATCTATTTCTGAAAATATTCCTGCAACTTTAAATACAGATCCTTTAAGGCTTCAGCAAGTCATTGTAAATCTGATGGGGAACGCTCTTAAATTTACTGACACAGGATATATCGAGTTAAGAATTGATCCGATAGAAAATTCCATTACTGAAAATTCTGTCACATTAAGGTTTTCGGTTAAAGACACAGGGATAGGAATACCTGAAGATCAAAAAGAAAAAGTTAAGGAATCTTTTTATCAGGCTGACAGTTCAAGCTCAAGAAAGTATGAAGGAAGCGGACTCGGGCTTGCAATTACTGACAGACTTCTTAAAGCAATGGGTTCCAAACTTGAGATAGAAAGTGTCCCCGGAAAAGGAAGCATATTTTCTTTTGACATTGATCTTGAAATTGCACCGTCTCAAAATTACAAAGAAATACCTTGTTCCATCAACCTTGAAAATGAGCACACTTACATACCTTCAAAAATACTTGTGGTCGATGATAACAGGCTGAACCTTATGATAACAACGAAAATGGTATCTTCTTTGACTCCCGAAGTCCGGATATTTGAAGCTGAAAACGGATATGAAGCCATTGAAAGCTATAACATTAATGATCAGGAGCTTATCCTTCTTGACATACAGATGCCTGGAATGAACGGATTTGAAGTTGCAAAAAATATCCGGGAGAAAAAAGGGAATGAGCACCATCCCAAAATAATTGCAGTAACTGCGGACATAATGAAATGCGATAATTCAATATGTAAAGAATCGGGAATTGACGGTTATCTCTGCAAACCGTTTTCTAAAAAACAGCTCATATCTGAAATATCAAGAGTCTTTCAAAACTGAGACAAAAAAATTTTGCTTTTTTCAATTAAATAAAAATAATCGGACTGCTAAAGGTTAATTTAATGTTGCAAAATGTGATATGGATTTAAAAGGTTCCGGGACAGATCATAGCTGTCTGATAGAAAGCGAGAAGCTATACCGCCTGATAGCGGAAAACTCTTTTGACATGATATGTCTTATTGATACTGAAGGAAGATATAAATATGCAAACAACTCTTATACCGATATCCTCGGTTATTCAAAAGCGGAAGTTCTTGCAACAAAACCGTTCGGGTTTGTTCATCCTGAAGATCTTGAGTTTGCGATAAATTCATTCAAAGAAGCTCTCGAAAGTGATAAAAAAGAAGCCGCAATTATTGTACGGCTGATCTGTAAAGACGGAAGTTATAAGTTGATAGAACACCGGGGCAAAGCTCTTTATAACGAAAACGGAGATTTTGAAATAATCCTTATAAATGCTCAAGATGTTACTCAAAGAAAATATCAGGAAGAACAAATCCTTAAAGCAAA
>SLGQ01000196.1 GCA_007136595.1 Candidatus Sumerlaeota bacterium
CATCAAGAGAAACCTTTCCTTCCTCAATAAGTCCCATGACAACAGCAGTGACATACAGCTTTGTTACACTTGCAATAAAGAATCTGTCATCTTTTTGCATGTTTCCTGATGCCCCGCTCCATGAAAAACTGCCATCCCCGCTTTCAACACTCATGACCGCACTGAAAATTCTTTTGTTATCTGTCATTTTCAGAATTATCTTTTCGAGCAAATCTCTCTCAACTGCTTTTTTCATTTTAACCCCGTTAACCATATTTTCAAAACAGGATAACAAGTGCATCCCCTTTTCTCACGAACATTTTTGCAGAAATTTCCATATTTATCAAGTAATGAACAAAATAAACACTATTCATAAAAAAATCTTTCTGGATTTTCATAATTTTAAGATTATTGTGATTGTGACAACGGTTTTTTGAGTGGAGAAACAGAATGGAATCTATCAGGGAACTCTTTAAGATCGGACATGGCCCTTCATCAAGTCATACTATCGGCCCAAGAAAGGCTGCTCAACAATTTTCAGATCAAAACCGTAATGCTGAAAAATTCAGAGTGACATTGTTTGGCAGTCTCGCCGCAACAGGAAAAGGACACCTTACTGACGAAGCTGTTATAGATGAACTTGGCAGAGAAAATACTGAAATTCTTTTCAAGCCTGAAATAATAAAGAAAGAACACAGCAATGCTATGCTTCTTGAAGCATTTTCAAAAGAAGGAGCTCTACTAAACTCCGAAACTTATTTCAGCGTAGGTGGAGGAAAGATCGTAACTAAGGAAACTTTTGATAAACCGGAACAAAAAGAAATAATCTATAAAATTTCCACAATGGAAGAAATTCTCGATCACATTAATAAAACAGGGCAATCATTCTGGGAATTCGTTGAAGAACACGAAGGAAAAGGAATCCGGGAATATCTTCATGAAGTTTGGATAGTTATGAAAGATTCTGTAAAAAGAGGGCTTTCAAAGGAAGGTCTCCTGCCGGGAGGATTAGGTCTGCAAAGAAAAGCATCATCATACTTCATCAAAGCAAGCGGATTCAGAGGCTCGCTCAAAAGACGGTCAATGCTTTTTGCATACGCACTTGCTGTTGCAGAAGAAAATGCTTCCGGAGGCAAAGTCGTTACGGCACCTACCTGTGGGTCGTCAGGAGTTCTGCCCGGAGTTCTCTACAATATGAGCATAAATTTTAAGTTCAGTGAAGACAAAATATTAAGGGCACTTGCTACAGCAGGTATCATTGGGAATCTTGTTAAAAAAAATGCTTCCATTTCGGGAGCAAAAGTTGGATGTCAAGGAGAAATAGGAACAGCATGTGCAATGGCAGCAGCCGCTGCGGCACAACTTTTCGGAGGAACACCGAACCAGATCGAATATGCGGCTGAAATGGGACTTGAACATCATCTCGGGTTAACATGCGATCCTGTTTGCGGTCTTGTTCAGATACCATGCATTGAAAGAAATGCTTTTGCAGCCTCAAGAGCACTTGATGCAAATACATTTGCCCTTCTTTCAGACGGGAAACATACCATAAGCTTTGATACGATCGTTGAAACTATGAACAGGACTGGTAACGACCTTCCTATGATATATAAAGAAACTTCTGAGGGTGGGCTTGCTGTGACAGCAAAAAAGAATCATTCTTCCTGATCTTCGAGTACACACCTTGCCCTGAGACTTGCAGAAAGCTCAGCATTTATCACTACCGCTCCCATTGTTGACGGGGTGTTTTCAATATAGTTAAAGACAACAACTGCGGCACTTAAATAACCCTCTTCGCCGTAAGATAGTTTAGTGGAAGACCACAATGTTCTCGAATCATCAAAAATTGAGAAATATCCATCCTGACCATTACTTTTACACCCTTCACAATCTTCCTGGCAAGTTGCCGCATCAAAACATTCCTCGCTAAGCTTGCATTTTCCACCTGGCTCAGTATCCGGACAATTCCTTATCAAACTTCTGAGTTCATCTATAGTAGGAAGCCTTCCCCCGATCTCTTCACAATATTTCTGTGCTTCTTCAAAACTAATTCCATCAATTCTGCCTGACCATTTTATGTCACTGTTTTCAAGTTGGTTACAAAACAGATTATCGTCTTTGCATGCAAAAACATCTTTATCGTAAGGAATATCACAGGAAGTGCTTAAAGTTAGAACAAAAACAAAAACAAGAACAATAAAGATTGCAAACCGGAGATACTGTTTCCTTTGACTGTCCATTTGCACCATCAGCAAGAACCGTTATCAGCAAACCAAACACCAACACTATTTTTACTTAATCTGAGGATTTATCAACATTTATTTGCATATTTTTTTGACAACAACATTTTTAAAAATTGTCTTTGGGTCTGTTTTATGTTACATTTATTTGGATTTCGGCAATTCCGGGAGTAGCTGGCATGTCTCACAACACAATTAAATCAGGTTATCAGAAGTTAACGGAAAGATTAAACAAATTTCCTCAGGGAGCACCCCCCTCAAAGCTTCTTTACGGGATTTTGAAAATACTGCTTAGCGAAAAAGAAGCTGAAATGATGTCCAAGATCCCGATAAAGCCTTTCACTGTGGAAGTGATTGCAAAAATATGGGATAAGTCGGAAGGTGAATCTGAGAAAATACTTAACAATATGGCAGAAAGAGGAATTATTGTTGATGTTGAAGAAAACGGAAAGTCAACCTATGTAATGACTCCTCCTATGGCAGGTTTTTTTGAGTTTTCGCTCATGCGTGTAAGAAAAGATATTGACCAGAAAGCCCTTTCTGAACTTTTTTATCAATACCTTAATGTTGAAGAAGATTTCATAAAAGCCCTTTTCACTGACGGTGAAACACAGCTTGGGAGAGTTTTTGTAAATGAAACCGCCCTTTCTGAAGATAACATGCTCCATGTTCTTGATTATGAGAAAGCGAGCGAAATAGTTGAAACGGCATCTCATATCGCTGTCGGAATGTGTTACTGCCGCCATAAAATGGAACATCTGGGAAAAAATTGTAATGCCCCTATGGATGTTTGTCTCACCTTCAATAATGCCGCAAAATCTCTCTCAAAACACAATCTTGCAAAAACAATAGATAAGTCGGAATGTCTTGATCTGATCCAGCTTTCGATGGACCACAATCTTGTACAGTTTGGAGAAAATGTTCAGCAAAATGTTAACTTTATCTGTAACTGTTGCGGGTGCTGCTGTGAAGCGATGCTTGCTGCAAAAAGATTCGGAATGTTAAATCCTGTCCACACAACAGGTTTTATTCCGGTTCTTTCAAACACCTTGTGCAACGGATGTACGAAATGTGTTTCAGTATGTCCCGTTGCCTCCATATCAATGAAAAATAAAAAAGCGGACATTGATGAAACCACCTGCCTTGGATGCGGACTTTGCGTAAAAGTATGTCCTCAAAAAGCAATAACTCTTGAAAGAAGAGCTGAAAAAATAATAACACCCGTTGATTCCGTTCACAGAGTTGTAATGATGGCAATAGAAAGAGGCAAATTACAGCACCTTATTTTTGACAACCAGGTTCTCTGGAATCATCGTGCAATGGCTGCAATACTTGGAGTCATACTGAAACTTCCTCCTGCAAAACAGATAATTGCATCAAAACAGATGAAAAGTCGTTATCTATACTACCTCCTGAATAAAACAAGAATGACTTGACAAAAATTTTCACGGTTTTTATCCCGTTTAAAATTTGCAGAAAATCCTCAGATTAGTATGATAAAAATGTTTATTTAACGGTCTTGATGGAGAAAACATTGAACGATCTTCAACTTATGAGATACAGCAGAAACATCGTCCTTAGAGAAATCGGGATCGAAGGACAGACAAAGCTGCTCAAAAGCCGTGTTCTTGTAATAGGTGCAGGAGGGCTGGGTTCTCCTGTCATTCTTTATCTTGCCGCCGCCGGAGTCGGAACTATAGGTGTTGCCGATTTCGATGTGGTCGAACTTTCAAATCTCCAAAGACAGATAATTCACTTTTCAGATGATCTCGGAA
>SLGQ01000273.1 GCA_007136595.1 Candidatus Sumerlaeota bacterium
GAAGGTTCTTCTTGAAAAAGCTTCTTTTAAAACAGTTTCAACTAACGACCCTAAAGAGGTCATTCCTCTTGCAAAAAAAGAGAAACCCCACCTTATCATACTTGATATAATGTTTGACGGAGTTACAGGTCCCGACGGTTTTGAAATTTCAAGAAAAATTTCTGCCGACAAAGAACTGAGTTCCATTCCTGTAATAGTTCTAAGCGGTGTTAAAAAAATAATTTCAAGTGATTTTAAAGTTGAACCTGATCGCGAATGGATGCCGGTAGCTGCCTTTATTGACAAGCCTGTACTTCCCGATCAATTGCTTAAAACAATAAATGATCTGATATCTAAAAGGAGCTGAAAATGAAAACACGGGTAAAAGAAGTTCTTGAAAAATATCCCGGAGCAGGGAGAGACAAACTCATTCCCATTCTTCAGGAAGTTCAGGAAATTGACGGGTACATCTGCAAGGAATCTGTAATAGGGATAAGTGAACATCTCTCTATTGCTCCTTCAAAAATTTACGGAGTTGCAACTTTTTACAACCAGTTCAGATTTGAACCTAAAGGAAGACACCACATACTTGTGTGCAGAGGAACAGCCTGTCATGTTAAAGGATCGGCTGAAACTCTTGATTCTCTTGAAAGAGAGCTTGGTGTCAAAGCCGGAAAAACTACTAAAGACGGGCTTTTCAGTATTGAAGTGGTTGCCTGTCTCGGAGCTTGCGGTCTTGCTCCGCTTATTTGTGTCGGAGATGAATTTCATGCCAATGTTACAGGAGACAAGGTAAAAAGCATTATAGAATGTTACCGTAAAAGAGAAAAAGAGGGACAAGATGAAAAATAATATTGAAAACAACTGCTGGAAAGATACCGGCACAGCTTCAAACGGACTCCTTGAGACTCTTTTTGCCAAAGGATTTTCACTGAAACCGGGAGACAGCAACACTCTTTCACTGCTTAGAAGAGAATCTGTTAAAAAACCTGTCATTTATGTAGGAGCAGGAACTTGCGGTCTTGGAGCAGGAGCTGCCGCCACAATAAAGCAGATAAAAAAATATCTCGATTCAAATTCTATTGATGCCGAGATCATTGAAGTAGGCTGCATAGGACTTTGCAGTGCTGAACCTCTGGTCGATATTCAGATCCCCGGAAAAACAAGAGTGAGTTTCAGCAACATAACAGCGGAAAAAGTAGAGTCTCTGTTTGATGAATTTTTTAAAGGTGTAATTTCAAAAGATAAAGTTTTAGGACAATTTCAATGCCAAAGCTCCTCCTTGTGGAACAATGTTCCTCTTCTCACCCGACATCCCTTTTTTGCACCCCAGACAAGATGGGTGCTTATCAACTGCGGCATAGTCAACCCCTTGAGCATGGAAGAATATGTATCAAGGGGTGGCTATGCGTCCCTGCACGACATACTTAAGGGAACATCTCCTGAAGATGTGTGCGAAACAGTTGAAAAGAGCGGTCTTAGAGGAAGAGGGGGCGGTGGATTCCCTACCGGAAAAAAATGGAAGTTCGCGGCAAAAGAAACTGCTTCACAGAAATATCTGATCTGTAATGCCGATGAAGGTGACCCGGGAGCTTTCATGGACAGAGCAATAATAGAAGGAGACCCTTTCAGATTACTTGAAGGGATGACAGTCGCCGCTTACGGAATAGGAGCAACAAAAGGCTACATATATATCAGAGCTGAATATCCTCTTGCAATAGAAAGACTCCGTTTTGCAATAGAAAAAGCAAATCAATTCGGATTACTTGGCGACAATATACTTGGAAGCGGATTTAACTTCGATCTTCAGATAAAAATGGGAGCCGGAGCTTTTGTTTGCGGGGAAGAAACCGCTCTTATCAACAGTATCGAAGGAAAAAGGGGTATGCCTAAACCGAGACCGCCCTACCCTGCTGTGAGCGGACTTTTCGGGAAACCCACAATAATCAACAATGTTGAAACTTTCGCCAATGTTCCAATGGTCTTTATGAAAGGAGCCGATTACTTCAGCTCTTTCGGAACTCCCACAAGCAAAGGAACCAAAGTGTTTGCTTTAAGTGGAAATGTAGAGAGAACCGGACTTGTGGAAGTTGAAATGGGAACCACTGTCAGAGATATAGTTTTTGATATCGGTGGCGGCATTCCTGACGGGCTTAAATACAAAGCGGCTCAGATCGGAGGTCCAAGCGGAGGTTGTATTCCTGAAAGCAATCTTGATATAGAAATAGATTATGAAAAGCTTAAAACTGTCGGAGCAATGATGGGAAGCGGCGGGCTTGTCGTCATGGATGAAAAATCGTGTATGGTGGATGTTGCAAAATTCTTCATGGATTTCATTCAGAGAGAATCCTGCGGAAAATGTATTCCATGCAGAGAAGGGACAAAAAGGATGCTTGAAATACTTGAAGCTATAAGCCGCTCAAGACAGAAAGAGACAAAAGAAGAATCTCTTGAAAGATTCCAGGGTATAATGCAACTTACAGAACTTGCAGAGGTTATAAAAACAACCAGTCTTTGCGGACTTGGACAAACTGCTCCCAATCCGGTACTTTCAACTCTCAACTGGTTCAGAGATGAATATGACACCCATGTTTATGAAAGAAAGTGCCCAGCCGGAGCATGCAAAGAGCTTCTTTCATACAAAGTTATTGAGTCCAAATGTAAAGGATGTACTCTGTGTGCAAAGAAGTGCCCTGTAAAAGCCATAAAAGGAGCAGCTAAGTCTCCTCACTATATAATAGAAGAAAAGTGCATAAAGTGCGGAGCTTGTGTGGATGCCTGTCCTTTCGCCGCAATTATAACAGAATGAGGGAGTGTGCAATGAATACAATGACTGTAAATGGAAATCAGGTTTCATTCAACGAAAACGAAACCATCCTGTCTGCACTTGAAAGAGCAGGCATGAAGATACCGACTCTCTGTCACATAGAGGGACTTCCTCCTACCGGTGCATGCAGAATATGTGTCGTTGAAGATGCAGACACAGGGACACTTATCCCTTCATGCAGTTTCCCGTCATCTGAAAACATGTCGATACTGACCCACAGCGTTAAAGTTATCAAAGCAAGAAAAACCATTGTTGAACTTCTTCTGGCAAGCCACCCTGATGATTGTCTTTACTGTGACAGAAACCTTAACTGTGAACTTCAGAAACTGGCAGAAGAACTGGGTGTCCGTCAAAGAAGAATAACTGCAAAAAAAATAAAGCAGTTTGTTGACAACTCAAGTCCATCAATAATGAGAGATCCCGAAAAATGCATACTTTGTGGAAAGTGCGTAAGAGTTTGTGAAGAAATACAGGGAGTTTCCGCCCTTGATTTCAGCGGAAGAGGTTCGGGAAGCAAAATATCGACAGCTTTTGACAAGTCTCTCAACCTTTCATCATGTGTTACCTGCGGTCAGTGTGTAAATGTGTGCCCGACAGGTGCTCTTGTTGAAAGATCAAGCATAAGAGAAGTGATAGAAGCAATTCAGGATCCCGACAAAACAGTAGTTATCCAGCATGCTCCTGCCGTAAGTGTTTCAATTGCGGAAGAATTCGGAATTGAAGCAGGAACCGACATCGCAGGAAAGATGGTTTCAGCTCTCAAACAGATCGGATTCAACTTCGTTTTTGACACATCTTTCTCGGCAGACCTTACAATAATGGAAGAAGCTACAGAACTTGTTGAAAGGATAACAAAAGGTGGGACACTTCCCATGATAACATCATGTTCTCCTGCATGGATAAAATTTGCTGAAACATTTTACCCTGATCTGCTTCCCCATGTTTCATCCTGCAAAAGTCCTCAGCAGATGCTTGGTTCCATTATAAAAAACTACTGGGCTCCCGATATGAAAATACCTTCTGAAAAAGTTTTTTCAGTGAGTGTTATGCCCTGTACTGCGAAGAAATTCGAGATAGAAAGGGAAGAGATGGTTTCCAAAGGAACTTCAGATATAGATGCAGTGCTTACAACAAGAGAACTGGCAAAACTTATAAGAATGTACTCCATAGACATGAACAAGGTA
>SLGQ01000098.1 GCA_007136595.1 Candidatus Sumerlaeota bacterium
AGCTCTTCTCTCGTCACTACTAACCTCCTTAAACAGGTTAGTTTAATTATATTGCGAGATAACTCGGTGTCAAGAAAGGTTTTAAATATAACGAACACCTTCTTTTTCCTATCCTGAATGTTTATTTTACTTAAGGGCTACGACTTATGTTGTCGTATTGAAAAAAATATGGTATAGTGGGAAAACTTTGTGCCGGAGGTTACTATGGCAAGCATTTACAGGATCATTTATGTTCAATCTTTTTGCTTCAAAAATTTCACAAAATCTTGATCTTTTGCCCGTCATGTCAAGAAAAATGCCTAAACAATTGATATATAATAAACAATCACTACAATATTGATTGGGTTTGAATTTTTTGGAGGATTTAAATGAGTCGTTTTATTCAACTTCTTGCAGAAAACGAAAAGCTTGTTTGTGAACTGTATGAGCTGCTCGGAGAGAAATTTCCCGAATACAAAGTTTTCTGGGATTCAATTGCACAGGACGAAAAGAAACATGTAGAATTTCTGTCGGAGATAAGTGCCAAAGATGCTTCATTTAACGAAAAGGTGCTTCATTATAAAACTGTTCAGGATTTGATAGACCATGTCAAAACTACAATTGAAAAGGTAAGAAAATCAGAGGACTTCACCATGAAACAGGCAGTTTCAGAAGCTCTTAACATTGAAAATTCCATTGTTGAACTGAAATTTTTTGAGCCATTCAAGTCAGAAGAAAGCAATCGTGAAACCAGAAATTCCATTGAATTGATCGAAAAAGATACAAAAGGTCATTACCAAAAACTTAAAGAAATGAAAGCTTTCCTGAGCAAATAACTTTTCATCGTCCCTGAAAAGCGGAGTTAGCCGTATCTTTCAGTATAATGAAATTTGCAACAAGTCAGATACAGTTACGGTTCTTCGTAGTAATAGGAGTGATCAATTCCTTTCATGAACATTTCTCTGCTGTTGATTTTATTGGTTAAAGCATTTTTTATCAGTTTTTTAAGGAGACTGCTGTCAAGGGCACTTTGTGCCATGGCTTCCATATAATCGTTTTTTTCTATTTTGCTCCAGTCAACACATTTTTTAAGTCGTTTTTTTAAGATCATATCAAGCCATATACGGGTGCTTCTGCCATTTCCTTCCATAAATGGATGAGCTATGTTCATTTCCACATATTTATCAATTATTTCATCAAAGGTGGTTTCAGGCATTGATTCTATTTGCTTAAGAGTCTTTTCAAGAAAACTTGATGCGGCAAATTGAAAGCCCCCTTTGGAAATGTTTTTTTGCCTGATTTGTCCGGCAAAATCATATAAACCTCCAAATAAATAGGCGTGTATTTGTTGTAACCCTTTTGTTGTCCCGACCTCTATGCTGTCAAAAAAAGAACTTTCAAAAAGCGCGTATGCCTTTGTTTTGCTTTTGCCGTCTATACTTTCATCGCTGTATGTGAACCACTCAATAAACCGGTTTGCTTTTTTGCCCGGAAATTCCTTGCCTAAGGCAATGATTCCGTCATGATCAAGCATATCTGTTAAATATCGTTTGCCGTCACTTGCTAAAAGTTTCAGTTGGGTAGTGGCACTAACCAACTCATTTCCTTCTTTCTTTAATTTGGCTTTGAGATATTTCCAGTAGTTACGGGTTTTAGTGTAGTCGTCCTGGTCAGTGAGAACAGCTATAATATCCAATACTGAAAACCACCACTTTGAATTTTGCTCATCCCATAAAGCACGAACTTCACGATCGTCAAAAAAACGGATAGATATTTTTTGTTGCTCACCGTCTGTCATAAGCCCCTTTTGCATCACAGAAATCTCCGTATAAACAAAAAGTATTATAGCTGAAATTATAAGAATTACAAAATTATGGGAGATTCACATATTTAGCTTGAAAATGTAAATAAACAATACCTCAAAAATGGCTTGCAAAACTATGGTTCACAGCAGCAAGTCTCACTGCTCACTGTTAAATAAGAAAAGATTCGTAGTTGTCTCTGTTTATAACTTTAAATTCATGGTTGGGGTAGCTGTTTGAGAATGTTTTTGTCAAGTATGCTTTTTTATTTGGATTCCATTTAAATTCATAGGTATGAAGCACTCCGTCCATTTCTTCAATATAATCAATTTCCTGCTGTTCAACTGTCCGCCAAAAGTAACGGTTTGCAAAGATCATATTGTTCTGAAGATATTTCATTCTTTCGCTGATCAGAAAATTTTCCCACAACTGACCGACATCATTCCTTAGCTCAACCGGTGCAAAATTTGCAATAACTGCGTTTCTTATACCGTTATCGTAGAAATAAAATTTTCGTGCCCGCTTAAGCTCTTTCCTCAAATTTCTGCTGAAAGACCCCAGCCGGAAAATGATATAAGTCTGTTCAAGCAACAGGATATATTTTTCAACAGTCTGATTATCAAGACCGACTATATTTGACAACTCATTGGCAGAAACTTCATTGCCGACTTGGAAAGCGATCGCTTGAAGAAGTTTCATCAGTTTTTCCGGTTTTTTAATGTTTTCCCAAGTAAAAATATCCTTGTAAAGATAGCTGTCTGACAGTTGTTTAAGAACCTCCTTTTCATTTCCTGCAGAGTTGACAACTTCCGGATAGTAACCGTAAACAAGACGATGGGGGAGCAACCTGTTTTCTTCAATAAAATTAGTATGATTAACCATTTCTGAAAACGAAAGAGGATACAATGAGAATTCCCATTTTCTACCCGTAAGAGGCTCATTAATAGAATTTGCAAGATCAAAGGATGACGAACCGCTTGCAACAACTTGAATTTCAGGAATATTGTCTGTTATAAGCTTGATCTTTAAACCAATATCTTTGATTCGCTGGGCTTCATCTATCACAACGACCTTTTTTCCTCCTAAAACAGCTTTCAATCGGGTTGAGCTTATATTTTCCATTAAACTTTGAATATCGGGTTCATCACCGTTAAACCAGACAACATCATCTCTTTTTCCATAAAGCATTTTGAGCAATGTCGTTTTTCCTGTCTGCCTTGCACCAAGAACTATCAATGCCTTATTAGTTCCCTCCTTGCCCTCAAGGATCTCTTTCATTTTTCTCTCGATCATCCCAACCTCTATGAGTCAAATCGCAAAATATATGGTTTTTTAAACCATTCAAATCGCAATATATAGGTTTTTTGGCAAAAAATCAACTTTTTATTTTAAAAGTCTCCTTGTCTTCCTTCGAATTTCTCACTCAGACAAGCCTGTTCTGATTACGATTGGACCTTGTTTTACTGAATATTTTCTTTTTGAGGTCACAAATTGTGACCTCAAACTTGCAAACTCATCCTCGCTAACCATGAACACAAATCTATTTCCCCCGACGATATAGGTCGGGGCTACTCAGTAAAATAATCAGGGATTGTTTTTATTTACAATTGAATTGAGGTCGGGTATATTAAGGGACTTGTGTTGACGGAGAGGTGAGGAAAAGATGGCAAAAGAGAAAAAACACACAGCGGAACCTATTGAAAAGCAATTGTGGAAAGCGGCTGATAAACTTAGAAAAAATATTGATGCGGCTGAATATAAGCACATTGTTCTTGGTTTGATTTTCCTGAAATATATTTCTGATGCTTTTGAAGAGATGTATGCGAAACTTAAAGCTCAGGAAAGTGAAGGTGCAGACCCTGAAGATAAAGATGAATACAAGGCGGAGAATGTTTTCTTTGTTCCGCCAAGTGCAAGATGGCACTATCTTCAATCTCATGCAAAGCAGCCCACTATCGGAAAAACCGTTGATGAATCAATGGATGCGATAGAAAGGGAAAATTCTTCTCTTAAAGATGTTCTTCCGAAAGTTTATGCAAGAGGAAATCTTGATCCTGTAAGTCTTGGCGGACTTATTGATCTTATCAGCAACATTGCTCTTGGTGATGCAAAGGCAAGAAGTGCCGATATTCTCGGTCATGTTTTTGAATATTTTCTTGGTGAATTTGCACTGGCTGAGGGGAAGAA
>SLGQ01000084.1 GCA_007136595.1 Candidatus Sumerlaeota bacterium
AGGATTCTTCATAAACTTTTCCTGTTAAAACATTTTTTACAGCAACTTTTTTATTTTCACGGTCAATTGCTGTAACTTCACTGTTGACATTTACCGACATATTGAATTTTTTTGCAAAGCCTTCGGGTGTCTGAAGAAACAGGTTTTCCCTTTCGCTTATAGTGTTTCCGATGTAATAGGGGAGTCCACAGTTCGCATAACTGATGTCACTCCCTTTTTCAAAAAGCACTATCTCCATATTTTCATCGTTTCTTCTAAGTCTTGCAGCAGCCGTAGCTCCGCCTGCAACTCCGCCTACAATTACAACTTTCATTGTTTCGCCTCCTGTTCGCAGTTATTCAGATGTTTGTCAACCAGTTTAAGCAATTTTTTTACACACTCATTTGAAAGGGAGTATATCATGAACTTCCCCTCTTTTTTAAAAGTTACAATACCCTGATGTTTAAGCACCTGAAGCTGGTGACTCACAAGAGAGTTTTCCATGTTCAAAGCTGCCGCAATATCGCCCGAACAAAGCTTGCCCATTGAAAGAGCCTTTACGATACGAAGTCTTCCGGGGTCTCCCAGAGCCTTGAAAATATCTGCTATCATGGCACACTTTTCCATCTCAGGAATACTTTTCATAACCCTTTCAACCTTTTTGTTGCTACTTGCCATCCAAACCTCCTTTAATTGAATAAATGAACACATGAACATTTGTTCAAATAAAGATATATTCTTTTTTGCGGGATGTCAAGAGAAAAAGCAGGAAAAATAAAGTCTGCTCAAGTAAGGTTCTGAAATAAGGTCGATAAAGTTATTCTTTTGAGAGATCTTCAAACGCTTTTGCGTAGTTGTTAAGTTGCCTGACTATGTTCTGTCTCTGTCTGGGGGTAAGGGTATTGTTGAGTTTCCACATTGCTTCTCTTGTCTGTTTCCTTCTTTTTTCCACAAGTTGCCTTTCTCTTTCGGTGTATAGTGCGTAGGGTTCTTCGATTAATTTAACTATTTCAGCTCTTTTTTGTGAAGAGTTGGGCATTAGAAGCACTTTTTTAGTATGCTCCCTTTTTCTTAAAGTTGCCGCATATATTTCTTTTTCTTCGCTTAGCGGCGGAATTACTGTGTCTGCAAGATCTATCTGTTGTTGAGTGACACTGCCGAGCCATGTTCGGGTTTGCTTTATGAGGGCATCTCTTCTTTTTTTCCTGAATTCGGCTTCACTGAGCGAGAGCTCCTTCAATCGCTCCTCATTCCTTTTTTCAAAGTTTTCAAAAGAGCACTCTATCTGATCAGGGGAAAGTGACATTACAAAATCAATTCCTATATCTTTAACTTTTTCCCCTGTCCGTTTCTGAATATCTTCAAAAATATTATGAGCCCGTTCAAAATCTTCTTTCGTGAGAGGCCCCTTTTCAAAAGCGTTTGCAAGTTCCCTGAGATTTGAGGCATAAATAGGAAGTTCCTCTTTTCTGTGCCAAGCCATAAAACCGGATATTTCAGATTCAATGTTTCTTCTTTGACCTCTTGTAAGACAGGCAAAATCACTGAGTTGTCTCATTATAAGCCAGTCTGCCCTGTTGTAAGCAACTTTGACTCCGAAACGGCACCCTGTGAAAGAAAGCAGTGTCAAAAAAATTATCAGAAGGATAAAAGATGTTTTTTTCATAACGATCTCCAAGCTAAAGAGGTTTAACGAACTTAATTCAGACTATGATAGCTTAATAAAGGGAAAATGTAAAATTTAATTTGCAGTTACGGTAATGATCCGGATCAAATGTTTTTGGCTTACCTGTTTTCAAAATCTTTTTCAAAGCCCACTTTTTGAAGGAGTTTTTCTTTTGAATACCAGTTTTCTTCAATTCTCACAAAAAGTTTGAGACCGATTTCGCAACCATAGATCATTTCCAGCTCTTTTCTTGCCGCTGTCCCTATTTTCCCCAGTGTCGTCCCCTTTTTTCCTATCACGATCCCTTTCTGACTTTTTCTGGCAACATGGATAGTGGCATCTATCATCAGCAAATCTCTTGAACTATGATCTTTCATTCTTTCAATTGTCACAACTGTGTTGTATGGCAGTTCTTCAGAAAGAGCCATGTAAAGCTTTTCCCTTATTATTTCTGAGACAAGAAAGCGGTCTTCCTGGTCACTTGTCATGTCGGGAGGAAAAAGCATCGGTCCGGGTCCGATATGCAGTTTGATTTTGTCAAGAAGTTCCGTCACCCCGGTCCCGTTAAGTGCTGAAACAACACAACTGTCTGAAAACTTGTAGTATTTGTTGTAAACTGCAACAGTATCTTCTGTACGCATTTTCTTTACTGCATCACACTTGTTTACAACCAGAATAGCAGGGTTTTTGCTTCCCAGGTTGTCAATAATGTGCTTTTCTTCAGTTCCTATCCCAAGTTCAGGGTGCTGTTTTAAAGCATCAACAAAAAAAAGGGTAATGTCACTTTCTTTTACTGCCGAAAAAGAGTAACGGTTCATCCAGTTGTTAAGAAGTTTTCCAAAATCTGTGGAAGTTATTCCGGGGGTATCTGTGAAAATTATCTGGAAATCTTCAGAAGTATATACCCCTCTTATTTTATTGCGGGTAGTTTGGGCTTTCGGTGTCACTATGGAAACTTTGGTTTTAAGCAGAGTGTTGAGAAATGTGGATTTTCCTGAGTTAGGTGGTCCGATTATTGCCGCAAATCCGCTGTGATTTAAATTTTTACCTAACATGTTCTGACTCTTTTTCTCCGACAATACTTTCTGTCATAAACTGCTTTATTTTATTTATTGACCTGTATCTTCCAAGTGCCACCATAAGTTTAACAAGAGTGGCTTCCCTTGTCATATCCATTGCACTTATAAGTCCGTAAAATGCGGCTTTTGTTGCAACTTCATAAAGACCGAGGTTTACCTTCCCGATAGGTGACTGACTGCACACGGCGATCGGAACTTCGTTTGCGGCGGCATCTTTGAAAAGCTCTTCAAGACCGGGGTTGTCACTTGGAATATTTCCACTTCCATAAGCTTCAATAACGATTCCTTTCACTTTTTGTTTTCTGACCATGATGGAAAAATTTGAGAAGTCAATGCCGGGATAGAACGGAATAATGACAACATGTTCGTTAAGTCTGGTGTCGATCTCGAAAACTCCCGGTTTTTTAGGCAGATGACGGTGAGTTTTTTTATCCATTCCTATACCGAACTTTATAAGTGAATTATAGTTAGGGCTGTAAAAAGCGTCAAAATCCCATGCATCTTTTTTCTTTGTTCTGTTGCCTCTGAACACTGTGTGGTTAAAAAGAACGGCAACCTCATTAAGTCCCCCGTCAATGGCAACTTCAACAGCTTCAATAAGGTTCATGAAAGCATCACTTCTACGATTTATCAGGGGAAGCTGAGAACCGGTCATAATAATTGGTTTGCCAAGGTTTTTGAGCATTAATGAAAGAGCGGAAGCTGTATAAGACATGGTGTCAGTTCCGTGAATTACAACAAATCCGTCATATTTGTCGTAGTGTTCATTGATGTGTTCAGCTATCATTACCCAGTGTGTAGGTCTGAAAAGAGATGAGTCTATATTTATCAGTTTTGATTGAACAATTTCCGCATCAAAAAAAGAAGGTATGGTTTTTTCAATATAATCAAAAGCATAGTCTCCGGGTTTAAGAAATCCTTGTTCGTTGGACTCCATTACAAAAGTACCGCCAGTGTGAATTATCAGGATTTTTTTTCTTGCCATACAACCCTCCATATCAAAAAAACTCTTCTTTTTTATCCTATAACCCGATTTATTGCAACATAGTTTTGAAAAATCTCAAAATTTACTGGAAGGTCACTTTTTAAAAAACATGTATATCCCCAAGGCGATTATGGTAACGCTGAACACTTTCTGCAACATCTCTCTTGGCATGTAAACAGCCAGTTTTGCCCCGAAATATCCTCCTGCAAAAAAACCCGCGCAAATTAAAGCAGCGGCAAAAAGATCA
>SLGQ01000083.1 GCA_007136595.1 Candidatus Sumerlaeota bacterium
CCAATGTTACGAAGTACCGTTGAATCTGTCAAATCTCTCTGAAAGCGGGAGCAAAGCAGCTTGAAAGAAAGGTGTTCGAGAAAAGAAGCAGCAATTCCGAGGTTTCCTTCGCTGTTTTCAAAATCAATGGGGTTAACTTTATGAGGCATTGTGGAAGAGCCCACTTCTCCTTCTTTGGTTTTTTGCTTAAAGTAGTTAATTGATATATATCCCCACATATCTCTGTCCAGGTCTATGATCGTTCCGCATATTCTTATCATTGTGTGGAATATTTCTGAAAGAGAATGGTAGTTATTGATTTGAGTTGTCCATAACAGGGGAGAAGCTCGAAGTTTTTCAGTTATAAATCTTTCTGATGCTTTTATCCAGTCTATATCGGGTTTTACAAAAACATGAGCATTAAATGATCCTGTTGCTCCATTTATTTTGCATTCAGTTTGAAGGTTTTTCAAAATATCAAGCTCTCTTTTGATCCTTGCTGAAAAGTTGATGAACTCTTTTCCTACTGTAGTTGGTGTCGCAGGTTGTCCGTGAGTTCTTGACATCATTGGCACAGACTTATATTTTTTCCCAAGTTCTTCTGTTTTTTCAAGCAGTTCTTCTGTGAGTGAAGATAGCATTTCTTTCCCCTTTTTGATCATCAGGGAATATGATGTGTTATTTATATCTTCCGATGTGCAGGCAAAATGAACCCATTCTTTTATTTTTGAAAGACCTCTGTTTTCCAACTGATCTTTAATATAATACTCAACAGCTTTAACATCGTGGTTAGTGGTTTTTTCTATTTCTTTGACCATCATGGCACTTTCTTTGTTAAATCCGCCATATATCGATGATACCGAGTCTGTTTCCGCAATAGAGAGGGGATCGAACCCGAGGTCGTTCAATATGTATTTCAGCCACTCTATTTCAACAAAAACCCTGTGTTTAATAAGTCCGTATTCTGAAAAAATATCTTTCAGCTCATCTGTATAACGACAGTATCTGCCGTCAAGCACTGACAGTTTGGTGATTTCCTGCATAATATACTCCTGAACAATAAACTTCAAAAACAGTGAAGCATACCTCTTTTTTTGTTTAAAATCCACAATTGATTTAAAAAAATTGAATTATTGAATATATGAAAGTATGATGCTTGGGCAGATAAGTTGGTATTATGACAAAGAAGGTGCCTGAAAATGGTGATGATCAACAAAATCATTAAAGAAATCAACTGCAAAGTTGTCTATTACGGTTCAGGTTTGTCCGGTAAGACCACCAATATTGAATATATTTACTCAAAAATTGATCCACATAACAGGGGCAAACTGTTTTCCATAAAAACAGATACGGAAAGAACACTGTTTTTTGATTTTCTTCCTGTAAACATTGGGGTTGTTAAAGGGATGAAACTGAGGGTGCATGTTTATTCTGTTGCAGGGCAGGTGTTTTATGATTCCTCAAGAAGACTTATATTGAAGGGATGTGACGGAATAGTTTTTGTTGTTGATTCTCAAAGAGAAAAACTGGATGCCAACATAGAGAGTCTTGACAATCTGAAAAAAAATCTTCTTATGAATTCCGTAATAATGGATAAAATCCCGATGATCATTCAGTATAACAAAACTGATCTTCCAAATGCGATGCCTGTTGATGAAATGAGAAAGATATTTAATCCCGAAGGTAAATATGAAGAGTTTGCAGCTTGTGCTTTAAAAGGTGAGCAAGTTTTTGATACATTTAAAAACATTGTGAGAAAAGTTGTAAACAATATAAATATATAACTTATTCTGATTCAGAAAAAATCTGATCCTGATCTTCCAGATCAAGTCCTAGAGCTTCAATGATCTTTCTTTTAGTTGACAATCTGCAATCAAAACCTTTTTCTATCCGGTCGAGGGTGACAAGAGATATTTCAGCTTCCCTTGCAAGTTCAGCTTTACTGATCAACCTCTGTTCCCTGTAATCTTTCAGTTTGCTGCTTTTTACTTTTTCAGTCATCTCAAACACCGCAATCAAACAAAAACAAATACGATTTTAATCTCATTTAAACTAAAGTCAAGGATAGAAGCGAACAAAACAGCACTATTCCATAACATTCTGTACTTTAAAATGTTTTTCCAACATTTCCTGGGCAGTTTCTTTTTTTCTGACAAAAGTTATACTTTCTTTATCAACGACAATTTCGGCAGGACGGGGTCTTCCGTTATAGTTGGAACTCATTGTATATCCGTAAGCTCCGCAATCCTTGAATACTAAAAGATCTCCCTCGTTCAGTTCAGGAAGCATCACATCTCTTGAAAAAATATCGGAATTTTCACATATCCTGCCACATAGATTGATTTTCTCCGCTTTACCTGTATTAAAAGGAGCCTCCGCACGGTGAACAGCTCCGTATAATGCCGGTCTCAGGAGAGAATTCATTCCGGCATCAACACCTGCATAATTGCGATAGCTCTTTTTTAAACCTGTCACTTTTGTAAGAAGAATTCCACTGTTACCCGTAATATATCTTCCCGGCTCAAGCTTAAGTACCGGTATTCCGAAATTGTATCTGATACACCCTTCTTTAAATCTTGCAGAAACAAGTTCAGCAGTTTTTTCTATATCAATTTCAGGTTCCTCATCGGAATAGGGGATACCAAAACCCCCACCAATATCGACATATTCCGGCACAATACGGAGTTTGTTGAAAATGCTGCCTGCTATGTGCATAAGTTTATCTGTTATTTCTGCAAAAAAGAGAGGTTCAAGGTTATTTGACCCTGTCATCATGTGTATTCCGAATCTCCTTATTCCGGCATTGTATCCACTTTGATATGCTTCAAGGGCTTTTTCATAAGGAATACCGAATTTTGCATCCACTCCGCCAGTTACGACACCTTCAAAACCTCCTCTTCCTATACCGGGGTTTATCCTGAAAGATACAATATCGGGTTTCTGAAAATTTAAAAGACGGACAAAAGAAGTGATATCATCAAGATTAATGGTGTCCGCATATTCAGTGGCAAAAGCAAAATCTTCTGAGTTTTCGTAGTTCCCGGTGTACATGATCTTTGATTTTTCAAAACCGCTTCTATCTGCGGCAAGAAGTTCAAAAGGGCTGGAACAATCTGCAGAAAGTCCTTCCTGCTGTATGATTTTAAGTACAGCAGGGTTGTTGTTTGCTTTAACAGCGTAGTGTATTTCCGTTTTTGGATAATACTTTGTAAAAGCTTTTGTTATTTTACGGCAGTTTTCTCTAATTTTTTCAGCATCATAAATATAGCAGGGCGTGGAATGTTTTTCTGCAATTTTTTTAAGTAGATCAAGCGTAATCATAATTATTCTCCCTGTTTTTCAAAAAATTCAAAATGGAGTCGGGAAACAGCTTCCACCATCTCCTCCTGTTTTACAACAATGTTCAAATTAACTTCTGAGGCACCCATACTTACCATTAGAACATTGATGTCGTGAAGTGATGTAAAACATTTTGCCGCTATTCCGGGAATATATTTTATCCCCTCTCCGACAAGCGAAATAATTGCAACATTTTCAGTAACATCAACATCGGAAAAAGGAGAGAGGTCTCTGACGATCTCTTTTATATGCTCATCAGAGTCAATTGTTACACTGATATTTATCTCGGAAGTGGTTATAAGGTCAACTGGTGTTTTATATTTTGTGAAAACATTGAAAACTTTGCTTAAAAAGCCATATTCTCCAAGCATTTTTTCTGAACAGATATTGATTATCGTAACATTTTTCTGAAATGCAGCGGCTTTTACATTTTTACCGTTCCGGGAAATTTTTTCAATAAGAGTTCCGTGATGATCAGGCTGAGAAGTTTTCTTAACAAATACGGGGATCCCCGCCATTATTGCGGGACGGATAGTTTTGGGATGAAGAACTTTAGCCCCGAAAAAAGCAAGCTCGGATGCTTCTTTATACGAAAGATGGCTTACAGGTTTTGCTTTTTGAACTATTTTA
>SLGQ01000211.1 GCA_007136595.1 Candidatus Sumerlaeota bacterium
GCAAATTTAAGAAGTGAAGTCACTTCAACTTCTTCCTTGACAATAATTGAGTTGTTTTCATTAGACTCACAATACTTTTTAATAAGAGAACCGACTGTGTCATCTCCGCATTCCGAAGGTTGACAGTCAATAATGCTCACACTGTTAATTTTCTGAGATTCTGATATTTTTTGAACAGCGATCCTGGGAGTATTCTCAAATTCCGCAGGCTCCCATTTATGGGTGCGGGCAACGAATGATTCTCCCTTCATATCGACTGCACAAAATATTTTTTTCTGTTTTACCGGAAGAGAAACTGTCCATGCAAAAAAACCGTCTGAGGGGAGAAAGGGAGCCATTCCGCAACAAAATGATATGACCCTTTTTAAATCATCAAAATCTTGAGGAGGTATCTGCTCGTTGTTACTTTTTACATAATAGTCAAGAAACTCGCTCATTATTTCTTTAGTTTCACATACCGAAAGGATAGTGTTTCTATCCAGTGAAATATAGGAAAAAACAGTTGTGCGTTCCAAACCTCTACCTTTCTTTAAGTATCATTCTCACTTCACGGTTACTTTCAGAAGGAACAAAAGTCATTCCACCGATAAAGTTATCTTTTTTAAATTCTATTATATATGCTTTTCCTGATTCCAGGTTCAACTCTGCCGGAGTTATCTCACCGGTATTTTCGCCATTTATGAAAATTTTAGCCCCCGGAGGTTGAGAAAAAACAGAAACCGTCTCCATTTTCGTTTCCGAAGTTCTTGAAAGGAATGCAAAAACTCCCAGAATAACTAAAGCAAAAACAAGGGCAATGCCAATAATTGCAGTTGCGGAAACCGGTTTTTTCTCTCTTTTCTTCCTCTCTTCTTCCTGTTCCTCCTTGATCCTCATTTTTTCTTTGAGGTCAAGTTCCTCAAGATCTCCGATATCCCTGAAAAGTTCGTCCATGAGGTATTCTGTCTGAGCCCTCTCAAGAACTTTTGTCATCTTTACAAAATGTGCCGGAAAAAGTTTCTTTAAAATTATGGGCAGCGTATCTGCATCCGGGTTAAATTCCAGGGAATTATAAACCCGTTGTAAATCCCGTTTCATTTCATCCGCCGTGCTGTATCTCTGATCGGGGTCTCTGCTTAAGGCTCTCATTATTATGTCGGCTATCCGGGTATCTATCCCTGGAACAACATCTTCTATCTCGGGTATGGGTTTATTCAGTATTGCATTTAGAACAGCGGCATCGTTTTCAAGGTGTTTAAACAAAGGTTGATTAGTGAAAAGTTCATAAAGAATAACCCCCAGAGAAAAAATATCGCTTCTTCTGTCTAGACTTTTTTCGAGACACTGTTCCGGGGAAAGATATCCGTAAGTACCTTGAATACTTTGCAAAGAATCTTTCATTTTGCGAGTGTAATTTGCACTTGCTATTCCAAAGTCAACAACCTTTATTTTGCCACTGTAAGAAAGAAGTATGTTGTTGGGGTTCATATCAAGATGAACAACATTCAGAAAAATGCCGTTCTTATCTTTTGTATTGTGGGCATGATCCAGCCCGTTCAGAACAGATATGGCAATTTCCAGAATAAGGTTGTCGGCAAGTTTCATTTTCTTTTCCTGAAGTTTGTTGTGAAGCAAACCCAGGTTTTGTCCGAAAACATATTCCATTGCAATAAAATACTGCTCTTCATATTTGCCGAAATCATATATTTTAACTATGTTTTCGTGGTTGATGTTACAAATTATCCTTGCCTCGGAAAGAAACATTTTTATAAGCTGTGTGTTGGAACTGTACTGTCTCAATATTTTTTTGATCGCTATCGGCATTGAGTTTACCGGTGAATTCTTGTGTTTTGCAAGAAATATTTCCGCCATTCCGCCAGTTGCAATTTTTGACAGCAGTTGATAATTATCAAAACTCTCTAACATTATTCACCTATTCCTTTTCTTCATCAATATTTTCAATAATACGGGGAGTTGTTGAGGCTTTCATTTTGCCAAGAAAGTCTTTTATGGTTTTTTCAGAGTTATCTTTGTTCAGACCCAGAGCTTTACAGTAAGTTTTGAGAAACCCTTTCACATAAATTTCAGCAGGTAAAGAAGAAAATTGATCATTTTCAATTGAATTGATTATAAACGAAGATATTTTCGTATTTGAGGTGATCGCCTTCAAAGAAAGTCCGATCGCTTCTCTTATGTTCTTAAGCTGTTCACCGGAAATCTCACAGTCACAATATTTTTCAAAAATTTTATTAGTATCGGGGGTATCGGCGACATCGTGTTCGATCTCTTTTTTATCTGCATTCCTTCCGTAGATATCTCTTTTTATCAGTTTTGATTGACCTTTTTTTATCTTGCTGAATTTCCTTAATATTTCTGTGATGCTGAAATCTTCGGGAAATGATTCTTCAAGTGAGTTTATACGGGAGTCAACTTCCATGTCGTAATCTTTTCTAAGTTCAAAATCAACCAGATGACGGTGAATGACATCCAGTAGATTGTTAAAAATATAAAGCCCTTCATCATCAAAAAGATCCCTCAACATAGGATTCCCGGGAAGATATATCCTTTTCAGCTTTTCATGCTGGGTGTTGATATCGTGAGTGGTACATCCTCTGTCAAGACCCATTATCTCATAGTAAGTAAAAGGGAAAAGTTTAGCTTTTTTCATTGTCCGCCTCCCTTTTTCTGGAAAAGCTGTTGAGAAAGATTGCTCGAAATTGTATCAAGAGCTTCAACAAAATCCCCGTTTTTTTCAAATGTTACAACCGGCCTCATGTTGTTTATGGAAGAAGTTATTACATCAGAGTAAGAGAGTTCCCCTATTAAAGTTGTGTCAAAACCGTAACTGTTCTTTATTATCAACTGATAAACATGGGCAATATCCCTTTCCGAAGAACTTTTTATCTCGTTAAATACTATCCCGATATTGATATCGTTAACTATGGATGCTATCTGTCCCGAGTGTCTGGGAGAAGCCTCCGAAAGAAGAAGCAGCAGATTGCGGGGAGTAAAAAGAAGCGGTTTCCGGCTCCTTTTGATATTCTGTACACTGAAACTGAGATCATACTTCTGCTCAATATTTTTAAGACGGTGATAGAACAGTTCTTTTATAAAATAATTGCTTTTTTCTATCGATATGGGATCAGGACAGGTAAACATTATAGAAAAGTCAGACATCCCCACTACTTCAAAAAGATCTTTGTCTATGCTTGAACCCATATCTATAAAAATAAAATCAAATTGGCTTTGCTTGATCTCCGTTTCCCATCTGATAAGATGCTCATAAACCTTGCCACCGTTCGATATGGAGCTTAGATTACTGAAAAAACTAAGGTTCTGATAGTCACTTCCGATCAGAGGAAGAATGGAAAAATGTTCAGCAACTTCATCTGTTACCGCATAAGAAGGGAGATTGAGGTAAGCATGCAAAGTTCCCCCGTTAGGTGCGGCATCCATGAGCAAAACCTTTTTTCCTTTCTGTGCAAGATAAATTGCAAGGTTTGCCGTTACCACTGATGTTCCAGCTCCCCCTTTGGGAGAAAAGGTTGAAATCAATTTTACCATGCTAACTCCGAAAGCATTCGCTTTTCAAAATCAATTATTTTCATAACATTTTTTCTCAACTCAACAAACTCTTCAGGTCTTATTTTATCCATTTTAACAATAAAAACTATTTTTATGGTATTGTCGTCAAATCTTTTCATACTGTAACTGAAAAACCGGGTTTCCATCTCAAAATCGTATTCCTTTTCATCTTCCGGGTCAAGTTGTATGGCAAATTTGTAAGAAAGGGTGCCGGGAGGAAAATGGATGGGATAGTTTCTTTCAGTGATATTTATTATTTCCCCGAAATGTCCTGTTGCCACTGCAGGGAAAAAAGATTCGGTAACAACTTCGATAATTAGCGGTTCGACAAAAACCGATTCAGGGACATCAACGGTCAAAGAACCTGGAGAAACTCCAAATTTATTAATGAGCATATCCCCTGCAATATCTGAAGGAGATTCTCCGGAATAAAATTTAAACCGGAAAGTTGATGCCGCCCCACCTGTAAGAATAAATTGAAACCTGCCTTCTCCTGAGGAGCGGACAGAAATCGTATTGACAATGTCCGATCTCACTTCCACAAACTCAAAACTGTTTTGAATGTGATCTATCACCATCGCTGTAGAACCTTCAACTTGAGGATTGATGGCAAGAAAATAGTCATAACTTGATGTGGGATCTACAAAAAAGCCTTTTTCTATCCCATCCTGTTCCGGTATATAAACAATTGCATGGTCAAACTGCATGTAAGGAAGCTCGATCCTGAAATCACCTGCAAGATGTGACTTCACAAGAACATAGTGCGATTTTATTCCCGCTATACGGAGAAGAACCTTCAAAAGCAATGCTTTATCCTTGCAGTCTCCACTTTTTCTGTTAAAAGTTATGTCGCTTCTTTCAGGTTTCACAAGGTATATTCCGCTGTCAGCAAAAGAATAGCTTATATTTCTTGCAGCAAAATCCCTCAATGTTGCAACTATCCCCATAGGAGATGCACCGGTTTCTGTCACATTTTTCACAAAAGATATCATATCATTTGTAACAACTGAACTTTCTTTAATGAAACTGCTTTGCCATTTGGCAAAATCTTCCCATGAAGCAACGGATGACATTTGGACATTTGGTACCACCGATAAGGTATCCCGGGGCATCATTTTTTCTTTCGGAGGTAGAAAAACATTTTCAGTTTTAAAAATATGCATCCTGCTTTTTTGATCAACTTCCACTTCCTGTTTTTCAACATCTCCCAGCACAAAAAAGTTTACCGGAATATCGTCAGGCACCAGAACTGAAAGCCTGCTGTACCTGCTAACTGTCCCGAACTGTCCAAAATGCCAGACAGAGTTGTATGCATCAAGCCATGTATCGTTTTCCTGGGTGATCGTATATGTGTAATCTATGGTATCTCCCGGTGCAAGATCATAAAAGATGAGGGAGTTCAATTCATTTCTGATGTTTTTTGAAATTGTGCCATCCTTTTTTATGATCCTTACATTTGTTACGGTTCCATCTTTGACTATTTCTGAGAAGAGCCTTATTCCTTCAATATTGTTAAGCCTTATTGCCAGTCTGAAGTATCCTTTTATCAGTTTCCGGTTCACTATTTTCTGTATTCCTTCGTCAAAAACGATCTCGTAAGGTCTGTCAGGCATAAGAGAAACCGAGTTGACCACTCTTTTATGGACATCTTCGTCCGTTTCTGCATAATTTCTGAAAAACATCCTGAAATCACTGTCAAAAATTGCAACCAGACGGCTTAGCACCCGTTTGTCACCGGGATCGGAATCATAAGCAAGTCTGTAATATTTTTCAGCCGACGATCCATCATTTCTTAACGCAGCTATGTCTCCCAAAGCTAAAAGAGAACTGACATTCTGCCGATCATTGTTGAGCACATTTTTAAAAACAGTTTCCGCTTTATTCAGATCAAGCTTTTTCATATAAGCTTTTCCTAGGCTTACTCCTGCAATTTTATCAAAAACATTTATATCGAAGTATTTCTTTAAAAGTGATATCTCAACATCAAGTTGTCCAGTTATTTCAGCCAACTCTCTTGCCCTTTCAAGAACGGAAAAATAGTACGGCAGATATCTCAGCACTTCAAACCTTATGGTGTTTGACTGCTCAACTGCCCCGAAATCCTCCAAAGCTGAAGCGAAATAAATGGATGCCGAAGGGTAATCTCTGAAATTACTATATACTTCTTTGGAAAACCTTAGATTTTTTGCAAAAAGACCTCTGAAAGCATAGTAGTCGGAAAGAAAAAGTTTGTATGCCAGTCTATTTTTCAGCTCTCCCGGTACAGATGATATCAGCTCATCAAGTTCATCCAGTCTGCTGCTGTCAAGAAGGATTTTCATAAGTTTTAAAAGAGCGCGGTAATATGAAGGGTGCTCGGTAATAACATATTTAAGAATATTTTCAGCCCGGGCAGTATTACCGTTTAAAAAAGCTGTTTCAGCGATCTTATAAAGGATCGGAGGGTTTTTAAGCCCAAGTATGGAGGAATAGAACTCAACTATGGCATCTTCAGACAAACTTCCCTTAAAAACTACTGAAGCAGATATTTCAAGGTATTTGTCAAAAGTGGAACTGTCATCGGGGGGCTCTGTCAGTAAGAATCCGAAATTACCGGGATTTCCGGACATTTTGTCAGCATAGAACGGTTCTTTTCTGTTGTAATCAGGGATAAAAACGGAAATGAACGAATTTTCCGTTATTTGAGAGGTTGTCTCAATTTCCAGAGTATAGTCACCTCTATGAAATTTGAAGTTCCCTGCAATATCAAAAGTTACACCTTCTCTTTCACTTTTGCTTCTGACATGGACAAGCTTACCATTTATGAACATCCTGTATGACAAGTCACTATTGATTATGACCGGTGCCTCTTTTTCATTTTGAAAACTGAATTTATATTTAAGTCTGAAGGTAGAGTGATCAATTTCATTATAAAAATCTGAAAGGACAAGATATCTTTGGTTTGAAGGTATGGTTATAAAAACCGGTTCGCTTGTTTCATTTCTCATGCCGGACCGGGATATTTCGACATTGTTAAGGTAATTAAGGTCTCTGCCGATCCTTGAAGCATACCTGAAATCCCCTCCAACCAGACTCCAGCCTTTTCTTTCATAGTCAATAATTCCACGACAGGCTTGATCTTTCAACGATGATGTGCTCAATCTGCTTATCCTGGATATGTTTTCGTAAGATAAATGCATTTTCCTTATGTGTTCCAGTGATGCAAGAGCAATGTTACAGTCGGGTCCCGATGCTGAAGCCATAAGATTTTCAAAAGCATTGTCCCCTTCGGCTGAATGATAAAAATGTTCTCCTGAAATGAAATTTGCGATCTGGTTAAGATACGGGTCATTTGAAGGGTTTGCGGAAAGCATACGGCTGCATTCAACCGAGCGGTTGTAATCACTGAAATATTCAGCTGTTATTTTTTCAACAGTACACAGCTCCGGATTTTCAACATGGTAGGAAAAAGAGGTGGAAATGCAGGATGAGATGACTAAAAAGATCACCGGCAAAATCACTTGCACTCTAACCATATATCATCTCCATTACACTAGTTGTTGAAACCGGAGAAACAACACCTTTTTCGGTTACAAGTGCGGTGGTCAGCTCTGCAGGAACGACATCAAAACCCAGATGCAGCCCTTCAGAATTTTCCGGAGCAATTCTTTTGCCGTTAAAAACAAGCAGCTCTCTGTCCGACCTTTTTTCTATCTCTATTTCTTTTCCGCTCTTAATAAACATATCAAAAGTTTCAACCGGCATGGCTGAAATAAAAGGGATATTATGATACCTTGCATTCACGGCAAGAGAATATGTTCCTATTTTATTTGCAAGGTCACCGTTTAAAGCCACTCTGTCCGCCCCCGTAATAACAACATCAACAAGGTTTTGTGACATTAGATGGGCTGCTGTGCTATCAGTAATGATTTTGTGGGGTATCGAGTCGGCATCAAGTTCAAAAGCGGTTATCCTTGCCCCTTGAAGATAAGGTCTTGTTTCATCTACCCACACATTTTCAACAAGAGCCATATCATGAAGGGAGCGGATAACTCCTAAAGCAGTTCCGTAACCGCAGGTAGCCAACGCTCCGGCATTACAGTGTGTAAGGATATTAAGTTTTTTTCCTTCAAGAAGATCTGCAACGAATTGAGCACCGTTTCTTCCCATTGCAATATTTCTTTCAACATCCCTTGTGTGGACATTTATCGAAAAATCTCGAAACATATTAAAAAGGTGATCAGAATCCAGGGAGATGTTTTCTTTATAGATCGCTTTTGCTTCGTCAAGTACATTTCCAAGGTTGACGGCAGTAGGTCTTGTTGAAAGAAGCTCTTCGACCATCCTGCTGAATAAAACAGTGTCATGATCTTTGCACTCTTTAAAAAAAAGAGCAGCTCCGGCAGAAGCCGCCGCACCGATCAAGGGTGCTCCTCTGAGATTCATATCGACAATGACAGAAACAACATCTCTGAATGTTGAGCACTGAATATAAACTATTTTTCCGGGCAAAAGCAACTGGTCAAGAACCATGAAGTCATCTTTCTGCCAGTAGGAAGCCCGCAGTCCGTTATTTTTCATAAAACAACTGAAACAATGACTATTATTACTACAGCGAGAACTATGAGTCCGGCAATGGCAATACCAAGATAAAGCGGGTTTTTTATAACTTTTGAGCCGGGCTTTTTCTTTACTTCGGTGATCTCGGAATCATCCCGGTCATGAACACTTTTTATAGCTTTGCTTTCCATATCTTTTCTTAATTTTTCCCGTCTTTCTTCTTCTGCTTTTAACAGATAAGGAATAGGATCATACTCCTCCCCTTTTTCAATAAATTCAAAAATGAACTCATCAACCCTTATCTCGTCTCCGTTTCTCATATCGACAGACGGAACTTCCATATCATTAACAATAAGGGAATATTTTTCTTCGTAATCACCTTTAACAAGCAGATACATATTTCCATCAAAAATTATTTTCGAGTGCATTGACGGTATTTCCTTTTTAGGAAGATAAACATCTGCACTTGCATGAGATCCAATTACAGTTTCGGCACCTCTTAAAGGAAAGGTTTTACCTCCGATATACCCTTTTTTAGCCAGCAGAAGGTCTTCCTCCGCAGTTTTCTTTCCTTCTTTTACCGTGGAAGCAGTTTTAAGGTTACTGTCCTCATCCTGCTCAAGAAAGATGTTGTAGTCCCCGACCGCAATGATATCTCCGACAAATATCTCCATTTTGCCCGATATTTCAAGATCGTTGACAAAAGTGGAGTTGTAACTGCCGCTATCCTGAATAACGATACGGTTATCAACTATTTCTAACTGAAAATGGTGACGGGAAACATTCCTCTCTTTTAAAACAAGATCATTGTTTTCAGATCTTCCAACGGAAATAAGATTACCATCAAAATCGAAGACCGAAAGTTCGTTTCTGTCATTTTCGACAATTAATTTCAATGCCATGTCTGCCTCGTATATCAAATAATTTTATTAAGCATTTTTTCAACTCTATAGGTCATCTCTTTTGTATCTTTTTCTTTTCTGTCCATCATTGCAAGATAGTTCCTGATCCTGGGAACAAGAATAAATCCCACATCATTTCTGAACAAAGATACCGATGCTTTTAAAAGGAGCTTCAACAACTCATCGAGATATAAATGGTAGTGCTCAAATCTGTACTCCATTGAAACATATCTCCTTTCGTCAAAAATATCATTCCAGTTTACGGTTCCTGAATCCACAGAGTAAGCTATGGAAGAAAAAAGAGGAGAATATTTTTCTCTGAGGACATTAAATATTGAGTTTGAAATTTCACTCAATTTAGTATCAGTAACATTTTCTTTAAAAACTTTATAAATGATCTCAAAAATATCGATATAACACAGGACTATGTTCACTATCGGGTCATTCTGCATGATGATCATTTCCCGCCTGTCCGACTTGTTAAGAAGCTCGTTTCTCACTTTTTTAATTATCACATAAGGCTTCAGATTGGCAGAACTTTTCATATAGCTGTTCAGGGAGTCTCTGTTTTTTTCCACGGCATACGATCTTGTATCGGGATGGTAATATGAAAGATAAAGAAATTCACCACGGTCAAAAACGGCTGTATTAAGTACACAGCCCTGCCTTATCCCCATTATTCCTGTTATCTTTTCAGCTTCAATATAACTCAAACTTCTTTCCATGTCCGACAGCTCAAAAGGTGCTGAATAGAAGACCGGCATATTAAAAAAAGCATACAGGTGTTCTATCATGCCGATGTCATCAATAAGATTCACATAAACATCTATCTCTTTTTGATCGGACAAAGTATAAAAAGGAACATTTCTGGGAACATCGCTTCCGTTTTCATTCATAAGTGCGGCAAGAAGTATCGCCTGATTTTTTTTAAAAAGGACATACCCTGTTCTGTCAGCGGCTGCACAGACAAGCACCCCTCCTGCGATCTGTTCAAATCTGAGTGTGTCATTCAGAACGGATGGTATAAACCTTCCATTAAGTTTCGGTATATGAAGAAGATTGCGATCATAAGGTACAAGCATTTTTTACTTCCCGCAAAAACAACGCGTCTTTTATACCATTATAATAATATTTTGTAAAATAAATAACACTAAATTATATAGGAATTTTAAAGAAAAAGGTAAGATCAGCGAAGTTTACAATTAAACGACACCCTGATCGATCATTGCATCTGCAACTTTTTTGAATCCTGCAATGTTTGCTCCGGCAACATAGTTGTCTTTAAACCCGTACATTTCAGCAGCAGCTCTTGCATTATCATGAATATTGACCATGATCGCTTTAAGTTTTTCATCCACTTCTTCTCTTGACCAACTGAGTCTCATGCTGTTTTGTGTCATTTCAAGACCTGAAGTTGCAACGCCGCCTGCATTTGAGGCTTTACCCGGACCGAAAAGAACCCCAGCCGGAATTAAGAGTTTGATAGCTTCAGGAGTACAGCCCATATTTGAACCTTCAGAAACACACATAACACCGTTTTTAATAAGAGTTTGTGCATCTTCTCCATTAAGCTCGTTCTGAATTGCACAAGGAAGGGCAACATCAACCGGAACTTCCCAAGGTCTTTTGCCGGCATGGAAATCCACTTTGAAGTGATCTGCATAATCCTGTACTTTATCTCTTCCGCTTGATCTCATTTTAAGCATGAAATCCCATTTTTCCTGAGTTGAAACACCGTCGGGATCATAAACGTATCCGTCAGGACCTGAAATTGCGACAACTTTGGCACCGAATTCTGATGCTTTCATCGTAGCTCCCCATGCAACATTACCGAAACCGGACACAGCAACTTTTTTCCCTTCAAAGCTGTCACCTCTAGTTTTAAGCATTTCCTGAGCGAAATAAACATTACCGAAACCTGTAGCTTCAGGTCTTATAAGGGATCCGCCCCAGTTTCTTCCTTTACCAGTAAATACACCTGTAAACTCGTTGCGAAGTTTTTTATACATACCGAACATGTAGCCTATTTCTCTTGCTCCTACTCCGATATCTCCGGCAGGAATATCAGTGTCCGGTCCTATGTGACGGTAAAGTTCAGCCATAAAACTATGACAGAAACGCATTACTTCACCTTCACTTTTACCGTTCGGATCAAAATCTGAACCACCTTTACCACCACCCATGGGAAGTGTTGTAAGGCTGTTTTTAAAAGTTTGCTCGAAACCGAGAAACTTAAGAGAACTTAAACTTACGGACGGGTGAAAACGGATCCCGCCTTTGTAAGGTCCTATTGCGCTGTTAAACTCAACTCTGTATGCACGGTTTACATGCACATCACCTTTATCGTCCATCCATGGAACACGGAAAGACAGAACCCTTTCCGGCTCAACAATTCTATCAAGGATGTTGTAAGCCTTGTATTTAGGCTCTTTTTCAATGACAACTCCCAATGATTCCAACACTTCTTCTGCTGCCTGCAGGAATTCTTTTTCCCAGTAATAACGGGCCTTAAGGGTTTCCATAACTGAACTTGTGTAGCTGTTCATTTTTACCTCCAGTAAAGAGATTAAAATATTAATAAAAAGTTAAAGAACCTGAACAACAAAGATATATCAAATAGAGTCATACATAGTCAAGTAAAAGTGAGTAAATAAAAAAAAAAGTAAAAAAATAATTTTTTTTCAATAAAATTAGTATTGGCATGTTACTTAATGTCTATGAGAGCTTGTGTGATGAAAAACGAAATCTCAAGGCTTTGCGAAATGGAAGACGCTGATCTTCTGGAGCTTGCAATAGATCGCAAAGACCAGAAGGCTTGGACAGAGCTCATTAAAAGGTATTACTCAAAAGTTTCGGCGACCGTACACCGTATCTTCGGTTACGACCCCGAAGCTGAAGATGTTGTACAGGAGGTTTTTATGGAACTGGCAAAATCGGCAGGTAACTTCAGAAAAGATTCAGCATTCTCCACTTTTTTGTATAGAGTTTCTGTCAATACTGCATACAGATACATCAAAAGAAAAACCTCCAAAGATGTTGTAAGTGATTCCGTTGAGTTAATAGCTAACACTTTGTCCTTTGAAAAAGGAGAGGATTCTCTTCTTGAAAAGAGAGAGCGGGCACGGCTGATAAACAATGCAATGAAAACCCTCTCTCCTGAAAAAAGAATTGCTCTTGTACTTTTTGAAGTTGAAAACTTAACACTCAAGGAAATATCAGATGTTTTGAAAGTTCCTCTTCAAACTGTCTGGTCAAGGATTTTTAATGCGAGGAAAGAACTTTATTCCAAGGTATTTATGAATGTTTAAAATAAGGGGATCAAGATGAGCAGGTTTAAAGAACACATCAAGATTGAAGAGTTGATCGCTCTTTTTGACGGCAATTATGAATTGCTGCCGGAAACGATCGATCATATTAAAGAATGTGAAAAATGCTCGGGTGAAATGAAAAAATATGAATCAATGATAGGATTCGTAAAGTCGGAACGGGATATTTCCCATTTTCCCGATATTGAAAAAATTGAACTGATCGCGGAAGGATCTTTTAAACTTCTCCACTCTGAAAATGAAGAGCTGCCGGATGTTTTTGCAGGAAGGAAAAGGTCTATTTCCGATATTATTCATTCTTTTTTCAAACCGCTTGCCATAGCTGGTGGCGCTGTTGCTATTCTTGCTGCCGTTTTCTTTTATGCTTCAACAGAGAGCGGGAGGGGGGCAGATCAGTTTGCTGATGTTACTCCGGAAATTGAAGAAAGTGCCCTTGCAATGGAAGATCCGGCAAAAACAGACAAAGAGATGAAAGAGCCTTCATTTATGGAAGAAGGAAGTATCATAAAGACCGGAAGAGCTGAAATAAAAGTTCTTGCAACTACTTTTATCGGAACTGTTTCAGAAAATGAAGTTGTAATGAAAGAGGGAAAAGCCAGTTTCAATGTAACAAGAAGTGACGGGGATTTCAAAGTTGAGGTTTTAGATCGTTTTACTGTTAAAGTACTTGGAACATCTTTCATCATTGAATCTGACAAAACAGTTTTCTCAATTTCTGTTACAAGAGGAAAAGTTGAAGTTTTTGACAGACTGGAAAATTCTTCAGCTGTTTTGACAGCCAATATGGACAGGTCATATAAAATTGCCCGGAAAATTGAAACTCCCCGGAAAATAACAGTAAAAAGACCTGAAATAGTTAAACCGGTGATCAGAGAAACATCAAAACTCATTGTCACTCCTGATGCATCTTTTCTAAAACAGGGACGGGAAGCTTTGGATGCGGGCAGAAAAGGTGCTGCTCTCCAACTTTTCATCATGGAACTTGAAAGTGGCAGAGAAAAAGACCGGGCTCTTTTTGAAATATCAAGGATCCATTCAAAAGAAAACAGAAACCTTGAAGTTGTTGAGCTTCTAAAGAAAAACCGTGAAGTTCTGAACTCAAGTAGTCTTTACAAGGAAGAGTTGCTTATAAGAGGATGCCATGCCCAGCACAGGTCCGGCATTGATGACAGATCTTTCTGCAAACAATATTTAAGTGATTTTCCAAGAGGATATAAACGGTCTGAAATAGAAGGGATTGTTAATGGAAATTAATTTTTGTAAGTTAAAAACAGTATCTTTGCTAGTTGTCTTATCTGTCATGTTTTTATCATGTGACAGGTTCATAAATCTTGGAGACAGCCAAGAAGCAGCTTATGAAGACGGGTTGCCTGAAGATCTGCTCGAAGATGAAAAAAGTGGTTATGATACTGGCGGAAGTGAATCTCCGGAAAATGGTTACGGTGACACTGGAAATACAGGAGACTCATTTGATACCGGCAATACTGGAGATACAGGTGGAATTTATTACGATGAGGATTCTTCTGCCGAGTTTTCTGACGATGATGAACATTCCCACGATGATTTTGACAATGTGCCTGAATGGCCCAAAGAAAGTCCTTTTCCTGATGATTTTACAAATGATATGTGCGACTGCGGAACAAGCCCGGCTTACAATCCTGTCTGTTGCGCAAATGAAAAAGGTGAGATTTCTGTTTTTAATACTTGTTTTGCAAATTGTTACTTTCGTTTTTCTGAAGGGAAGATCTGTTCCGATCATAAAACCGGGATATGTGATTCGATCCCCACTTATGAAGAAGAATTTGACGATACAGACGATGAATTTGAAATTCCTGATGAATTCGAAGAATATGATGAAGATCCGGCAATCAACGATGCTGACGACCATATTAATGATGGTGATATCTATTTTGATGCCGATCAAGAAGAAACTGATGAAGACGACTACTATCTGCCGGACAACGAGTGCGGATGCTATCCTTCAGATACAGAGCTTTTGTGTTGCTATAAAAACAGCACTGTTTTAATATCATATTGTCTTGCAAATTGCCACTGTAACGGTGCATATCTCCCTTGCTTTAAATAAGATCGCTAGATCTCAGTTACAAGGATCACTATATCATCCAGCAACATTTCATTTTTATCAACAAGATTTTCGTATATTGTTTCTGAGATATTTTCAAGTGGAATATTTCTGACTTTTTTTGAAACTTCCA
>SLGQ01000112.1 GCA_007136595.1 Candidatus Sumerlaeota bacterium
ATGTTTGTTAAGTTAGGGATTCTTGACATTTCTGAGTTTTGGAGTAGAATCCAAAAAAGTTAGTTAAAATTTGGAGTGGAGTCCAAAAATGACACAGTTTAAGCAGATTTATGTCAGGCTAATGAATGGAATGGATATTAAAACGCATCGGTATCTTTATTCAAAACTCCTTCCTGATGAAAGAGTTGTAGGGATTGCCGGACAAAGAGGTGTCGGAAAAACAACGATGATGTTGCAATATTTATTGGAGAATGGCTATAACACACAGAATTCATTGTATTTTTCTGCCGACCACATCTATTTTAGCGAATACCGGCTTTATGATTATATTGAAAAAAAGTTTCTTGAAGAAGGAATTGAGCTTTTTTTCATTGACGAAATACACCGTTATACCGGGTGGAGTCAGGAGCTTAAGAACATTTACGATTCTTTTCCGAAGATCAAAATAGTTTTTTCGGGAAGTTCAATGCTTGATCTTGTCAAAGGTGAATACGATATGTCCCGGAGAGCTCTCCTTTTACATCTGGAAGGTGTTTCTTTCAGGGAATATCTTTCAATGAAGAATATTTTCAAAACAGATCCGTTTACAATGGAGGAGCTTTTGAGTGACAGTGTCGGAATTTCTGAGAAACTTTCCACTATTCCGATGATGTCAGGTCATTTTAAAGACTATCTTAAATATGGCTACTACCCTTTTTCGATTAATAATGTTGAGAGTTTTTCTGCAAAACTTCTTTCGATAATTGACAAAACCATCCAGATAGATATTGCCGGTTTTTATAATCTTAAAACGCAGAACCTTTCACTTTTCAAGCAGATACTTCTTTTTCTGGCAACGAATCCCCCCGGTGAATTCAATGTCCATAATCTTGCTCAATCTTTGAAAATTGATGACAAGACTGTTGTAAATTATCTTGAAATATTGATAGAAACAGGACTTGTCACGCCTCTTTTTTATAATTCAGGCGGACACAAAATGTTGAGAAAGCCAGTCAAGTATTATCTTAACAACAGCTCTTTGTATTTTACTCTTGCTATGGAATCAGGGCATGAAATTGAGATCGGAACTTTAAGAGAGTCATTTTTTCTTTCGATGGTGAAAAACGCAGGACTCACTCCGCACTATTCTTCCAAAGGTGATTTTGAGGTAAAAGGATTTACTTTTGAAGTCGGAGGAAAAAATAAAAAGAGAAAACAGATAAAAGATGTCGAAAGATCATTTGTTGTCAAAGATGATGTTCTTCTTGCTCAAAAAGGGGAAATACCGCTTTATCTTTTCGGTTTTTTGTATTAAGTTAATTGAGGGATAAAACAATGAAAGCAAAAACAATTCGCGGTGACAGGCTTCACATTGCGTTTTTCGGAAGAAGGAATGTAGGGAAATCTTCATTGATAAATGCTCTTACAGACCAGTTCGTATCCATTGTTTCTGATACTCCGGGAACGACGACTGACCCTGTTTTCAAATCAATGGAGCTTGCTCCGGTTGGACCTGTCGTGATAATAGATACGGCAGGAATAGATGATGTTTATGATTCTCTGGGGGATCAGAGGGTAAAAAGATCACAGAAAATACTTTCAAAGACAGACCTTGGTATAATTGTGATAGATAGTGACGGAATTGCAGGGGATTTTGAAGATGAACTTATAGAAATGCTTAATAAAAACGGCAGTTCTTTCATAATTGTCCTTAATAAAATTGATAAGGAGATGTCAGAATCTGTCAGAAGCTGGCTTGAAGGTAAAAGTTTCGTAAGAGTAAGCACGATAGATAAAATCGGGATAGGCGATCTTAAAAAAAGGATAATTGAAGTTGCCCCTTCAGAATGGGAGCCGCCTTTCTTAAGCGATCTTGTCAAACCCGGTGAAACGGTCGTTCTTGTCACACCGATAGACCTCGGTGCTCCCAAGGGCCGCCTTATAATGCCCCAAATAAAAGCATTGAGAGATATTCTTGATGCCGATGCGATAGGCATAATATGCAAAGAAAGAGAACTTATCACAACCCTTGAAACACTGAAATCTCCGCCCGCTCTTCTTGTTACCGATTCTCAAGTGTTTTCACAAGTTTCAGCAGATGTTCCCCAAAGTGTGCCTTTCACCTCTTTTTCAATACTTTCCATAAGACAGAAAGGTGATCTCGGTAAAATGGTAAAAGCAGTTCTTGCCGTTGAAAACCTTAAGCCGGGAGACAGGATTCTAATTGCCGAAAGTTGTTCCCACCATCCCCTTGAAGATGATATCGGAAGGGTGAAAATCCCAAGATGGCTCAATGCACATGTCGGAGGCGGACTTAAAATTGAAACTGTCCCCGGATGTGAATATCCTGAAGATCTTTCGCAGTATAAACTTGTGATACATTGCGGAGCCTGCACCTTAAACAGAAAAGAAATGCTCAGAAGACAGTCTATCCCTGAAGAAGCTGATATTCCGATGACCAATTACGGAGTTCTGATAAGTTATCTTCACGGAGTTTTCCCAAGGGCACTGAAGCCATTCCCTGAAATTTACCGTCTTTTTGAAAATAAAACCGAAAGAAAAGATATCTCTTCAAGAAGAAAATCTGCAAGATCAACTGAAATCTAAAAAAAAGGACCTCCCAAAGGAGGTCCTTTAAAAATATGATCCGCTTTTGTCTCAGCCGCTGATAGCTTCAACAGGACATACAGGAACACATGCGCCACAGTCAACACATCCGTCTGTGATCTCATGTGCATCTGCACCTGCAACAATAGATTCAACAGGACATTCGCTTACGCAAAGTCCACAGTTTGTGCATGCACCAGCATCAATTTTGTGTGCCATTTTTTTTCTCCAAGTCATCAAATTAATAAAGACCTCAATGGTGACATCTTTTATCACTTAAAAGGTTTGTTTGTCAAGAAAATATAAAATTGACAAAATTGTCCTGATTTGATAGTTTTTATTCAGTTTTTTATTTATTGTCGTTGATGGGAGTCAGCAATGAAAAAACATGTGATCGTAATCGGTGCAGGTCCCGGTGGTCTTACTTCAGCTATGATCCTTGCAAAGAGGGGATTTGATGTGACTGTCTATGAAAAAGATGAAAAAGTTGGAGGGAGAAATCAGGAGATCAGGCTTGGGGACTATACTTTTGATACCGGTCCTACTTTTCTGATGCTTAAAAATGTGCTTGATGAAGTTTTCATGGAAGCAGGAGCAGATGGTGAAAAACTGTTGAATTACCAGAAAATCGAACCTATGTACAGACTTGTCTATGATGATAAAGAACAGATAAATCCTTCAACAGACCACGAATTCATGAAAGATGAGATCGCAAGATTGTTCCCGGGAAAAGAAGATGCTCTTGATGATTACCTTGCTGATGAAAAAACAAGGTTTGAAAAAATGTTTGCATGTCTTCAGAAACCTTATGGGAAAATATCAGATTTCTTTTCATCCCAGTTTATTAAAGCAGTTCCCCATTTTGCTCTCGGCAAATCGCTTATGGATGTTCTGACAGGTTATTTTGAAGAAGAAAAGCTGGCGCTTGCCTTCACTTTTCAGGCGAAGTATCTTGGCATGTCACCATGGGAATGTCCAGGTGCATTTGCTTTGATATCATACATTGAGCATGCTTATGGAATTTATCATGTTGAAGGGGGACTTTGTAAAATATCGGAAGCAATGGCTGATGTTGCCCAAAAGAACGGTGCAAAACTTCATCTTTCCACACCTGTTAAAAAAGTTATAACAGAAAACGGCAAAGCGATAGGTGTAGAGCTTGAAAACGGAGAAAGAGTTACAAGTGACGAAGTGATAATAAACGCTGATTTCGGATATGCGGCAACAAACCTTTTTGAAGAAGGGTTGCTGAAGAAATATACACCTGAAAAAGTGAAATCAATGAAATATTCGTGTTCGATATTCATGCTTTATCTCGGAATAGATAAAGAGTATGATATGCCGCATCACAC
>SLGQ01000245.1 GCA_007136595.1 Candidatus Sumerlaeota bacterium
AAACATTTTTTTATATGCAAGATGTAAAATGATGGTTTAGGGGGGGTTCCATGAGAAAATATTTGTTTTGTTTTTTTGCCGCAGTTTTCTTTGTAAGTTGCGAACAAAGTCTGCCGGCAGGGTTTGATCTTCCTGAAGAATGTGGCTCGAAATGTTATTTTGCGCGTGATATGAATTCTTTACACGATGCAATTTTGAACAGTTCAGCCGCTTTTTCAAAATGTATTTGTTTTGAAAGCGGAGAAATATCAGGAGACATAATTGTTGCCAAACCACTTTTTATTATTGGCAAAAATGATGGAAGTTCACGGTTTAGAGGTTTGCGAACCGGACTTGTAATAACTTCGGACAATACAATGTTGAAAAATATAGCGATATCCGGCGGAAACAAAGGTATAACCGTTCACAACTCAAAAAATGTCAAGTTGCGCAATATCACTGTTTCAGGAATATCAGTAAAAGAAAGTGCTTTGAAAATATCGGGAAGCAGTGTTTCAATAAAAGGTCTTGAACTTGAAAATATAAGAGCCGGATCACTTTTGGGAGGAAGGGGTGTTATAGTTACAGGCGAAAAGTCTGAAGTGATCGTAGAAGGCTCAACTATTAAAGGGACTGCCGGAACAGGTTTGCTTGTAAATAACTCTCATGTCATCACAGTAAGTGACAGTCAATTTTCAAAATGCGGGTTTGCAGCTATCTGGGTGCAGAACAGTTCTAATGTTCCCGGCATGTTAACTGTAGAAAATTCAAATCTTTCAGATAGCGGCTCCGTAGCTTTGCAGATTCTGGGAGAAAGCGATATCCATTTAAGTAAGACTGTAATAACCGGTGTGGGGAAAAGGGAAATAAATTTTGAAATGATAAGTGACGGCATAGTTATAAAAAACAGGAGAATGAGCGGACCGGAAAATTCAGTTGTCATGGAAGGAGTTGAAATTTCAGGATATGAAAGGGCGGGAATAATTTTGGACGGCATTGACAATAAAATGTTGTCGGGTGTTTCGCTGGATGATGTTAAAGTTGCTTCAGAAAAAGGTTTTTTCGGCTTGGTAGTTCAAAATGGAACGGAAAGTGAAGATTTAAGAAACGGTATATCAAAAAACCCTTTTACGCAACAGGATATTGAGCTGCAGGAACCTCTTTTCATCGTTGAGACATTTCAGGAATGAAGATATCAGCCTTATTGTTTTTTGTGATCTGTAATCTTTTTTCGTGCTCCGGCAAAATAAGCGACCACTTGAATCAGCCCGATGAAAGCAGCGATCATTTTGAGGAGTTATGTGGCGAACCGCTGCTTGTCTATGATCGACCGGTTCTTCCTTTGGAAACAAATGTCGCTGAAGTAGCAAAGTATTCCGGTGAAATTAAAGGGTGCTTGAAAGTTCCGGATGTCAAAGATGGACAGATATTGATGAAAGAAGGTTGCTATGAAGGATGCATTGCAGCGGAAGGAATAATTGAAGTGACCGGAGCAGGATCGGAAAAAACATTGATAATTTGTAATGATAAAGAAAAAGATGGGGTGATAACAGTTGGAAAACAGGCAACGGTTTATGTGAAAGATCTGTCTCTAAACGGAAATACAAGGGGGATTTTCAGCGGTTCAGGGAGCAGGTTGACACTTGAAAATGTTGCGATCTACAATGTTTTCAAAGGGGGAATAAATGTATGCGGCGATGAAGATATCTGTGACAGTGAAGTTTTTGTTTCATCAGCTTTGATAACTGATATAAAAACTGATGAAAGCAAAATAAGTTACGGTATTTCAATGGGTTCAGGTGATATTTACATCAAAGATTCCATTTTGAAAGGCTTCAATTCTTTCGGGATTTCTTTTTGGGGAACATCAGATAATCGGGTAAAAGGAGTAATTGAAAACAGTATCATCTCTGAAGTGTCAGGCGGATCAAGGGTTTTTGAAGGTCATGGTATATATGGCGAAAACAATGTCGATCTTTCCATCTCACAAAGCCTTATATCAAAATGCTCGTCAACTTTTATTTTTATTACAGGAGAAGAAGGGATCCGGTCTGTAAAAATGAGAGATGTTACAGCCGATACAACAGTAAATGAAGAAAAAGAGCAGGGGGGTATGGTTTTTGACAAACGAACTGATATATCAATGCACAGAGTTATTATAAAAAATTCAAGAGGGAACGGTCTTTTTCTTAAAGATTCTGACATAAAAGGAGAGGATATAACAATAGAGTCAGTTTCTCATGATGGTTTGGGACAGAGCGGTTTCGGGATACTCCTTTTTGACAAAGGGAACTCATTTTTTAACCGCATATCAATAAAGGATTCAGCAATAGCAGGGATCTTGATAGATGGTGAGAACAGGACTCAAATAAAAAACTTCAATATATCAGGCACAAAGCCGGAAGAAAATACATTAGAATATGGCATAGGCATTGCTGTTCAGGATGGAGCGGAACTGAGCCTTGAAAAGGGTATCGTTGAAAAAAACAGAGAATGTGGGATTATGGTCATAAACGGGAACATTCAATTAAAAGATGTGTTAATAAAAAATACTCTGCCAAGAAAGTGTCAGGAAAAAAACATGTGTCAATTTGCTCCCGGAATACCTTTCGGACACGGTTTGTCTTTATATAACAATTCAAAAATGGTTTTTAACGGGATATATATTGAAGGCAACAACAATGGTATGAATCTGGAAAGTTCAGAAGTTTTAAAAATGGAAGGTGGAAAAGCGTTGTTTCTGAACAATGTAAATGCTGTCAATGCCTGGAATTTGAAAAATTATTTTGTTCTCGAAGATAATTTGGAGAATGCTTCTTTTTGCGGGAATGATTCTGTTTTTACTACAGATATGCAACCTGTAAGAGATCAACTTTAAAAAAATAATAAAAAATGCTTGCTTTTTTGTAAAAAATAGTGTAATAAAAAATCATACTGGATTTGTTCGTTGATCATTTTCAGAGTAAACAAGTTGAAAAGAAGCCCACACACCACGCTTCACCGCTTTTCAAATAAGCGGTAGCACACAACTTGCTAAAAACGGGCACCGTAAAGTCCTTCCCGACACACAGCTTATGCGGTGCCCATTCCTTTTTAAAAAAGCAAAATTTATTGCTAAGGTTGACAACCTTGTTTTTAACCTATATACTGGTCCAAGTTTTTTATCAACTGTTGGAGGGATTGTAAGTCTTTAATTTCATTTTAGAAGGCGTTCAGGCAATTCAAAGGTTTTTATGCATATTATAGATTTACTTGTTTTTATTTTTTACATGGTGGGGATGCTCGGTATCGGCTTTTATTTCCTGAAAAAAAATAAAAGTTCCGAAGATTATTTTGTCGGCGGGAGGAAAATGGGGAGTCTTCATGTCGGACTTTCTGTTGTTGCAACAGATGTGGGAGGCGGTTTTTCGATCGGGCTTGGCGGACTTGGCTTTATAATGGGAATTTCAGGTTCATGGATGCTTTTTACAGGGCTTATTGGAGCGTGGCTCAGTGCCGTAGTTCTCATACCGAAAGTTGCAAGAATGGAAAAATTCGGGGAACTCTATACTTTCCCTCAGATTTTCGCTCATTATTACAGCCCGAAAGTTGCTCTGATGGCAGGTATTATTTCTGCTGTCGGATATATAGGTTTTACAAGTTCTCAAATTCTTGCAGGAGCTAAACTCGCATCGGCTTCTTTTGTTGACCTCAATATGAACACGGCGCTTGTGATAATGGGGATCATTGTGATTGTCTATACCGCCCTGGGCGGAATAAAGGCGGTTATCTATACTGACACGGTACAGTGGATATTTCTGATGGTAGGGCTTATTTTTGTCGGTATTCCTATATCTTACTCTGCGATAGGCGGGTATTCCGCAATTGTTGAAACAGTTAAGCCTGAGATGCTCTCTCTTACAAATATTTCATGGCAGACAATAGTTAACTGGGCTTTCACAATAA
>SLGQ01000262.1 GCA_007136595.1 Candidatus Sumerlaeota bacterium
AGAGGGAACCAGGATCCGGTAAAAATGGTGGACAGACTTGTTGAACTTGGTGTAAATATACTTTATACGATCGGAGGAGACGGGACTCAAAGGGGTGCGATGGCAATAATCGAGGAAATTCAGAAAAGAAATCTTAAAATATCAGTTGTCGGCATTCCTAAAACCATTGACAATGATATCAATTATATAGAGCGTTCTTTCGGGACTGAAACGGCATTTTCTGAAGCATGCAGCTCAATAGATTCTGCATATACTGAAGCAACATCCATTCACAATGGGATAGGGATTGTAAAGTTGATGGGAAGAGAATCGGGATTTATTGCCGCAAATGCAACACTTGCAACAAACCAGATAGATTTCTGTCTGATCCCCGAAATGGAGTTCAGAATGACAGGCGAAGGGGGGTTTCTCGATCTTGTTGAAAAACGGCTGAAAAAGAAAAAATATTGTGTAATTGTCGTTGCTGAAGGGGCGGGGCAGGAATTTGTCAGTGATCCTCAAAATTTGAAATATGATGCTTCAGGAAATGTAAAACTTGGAGATATAGGGGTTTTCATAAAAGATAAAATAGGAAGCTACCTTAAAGCGAAAGGAGTTGAACACAGCGTGAAATATATAGATCCGAGCTATATTATCCGATCATGTCCTCCAACCCCTAATGATTCGATATTTTGCTCACAGCTTGCTCAAATGGCTGTTCATGCAGGAATGACAGGACGAACCGGAATGGTTGTGGGATATGTTAACGGACAGTTCATACATATACCAATGGAATTGGCTACATCAAAAAGAAAAAAAATTGATGTCAACGGACAACTTTGGCTTTCAGTTCTTGAGGAAACCGGTCAACCTCCCGTTATGTGATCTTAACTTTGTTTTGTTTCCGCAAGTTTAATATAAAATTGTATTTGTCTTTGATTTAGATATAATTTCTGGCGTTGTTTTTTTATTGTGTCGGGTCTTTAAGGTGTCGTGATGTTGAACCTTGTGCTTATAAATCCGGAAATACCTCAGAATACAGGGAATGTCGCAAGATCTGCCATTGCACAGAATTGTAAGCTCCATCTTGTTGAACCTATAGGGTTTTCTCTGGATGACAGAAACCTTAAAAGAGCCGGACTTGATTATTGGAAACATGTTGATCTTCAATTGTGGAACAGTGCTGAAGACTTTTTTAATTCAGTTGATATTGAAAGAGTACACCTGTTTTCAACAAGAGGTGAGCAAAGGTATGACAAAGCGGAATATATTGACGGGGACTATCTGGTTTTCGGTTCTGAATCGACAGGGCTTTCCCCCGATCTTCTTTTCAGCTACAGTGAAAGAACAAGATATCTTCCTATGCTGAGTCTCAAGGTGAGAAGCCTAAATCTTTCAAGTGCAGTTTCGGCAGTGTTTTTTGAAGCATTGAGACAGCTTGACTTTTTTGGAGAGAGTTGAACATGAGTTTTAAGCCTCTTTCACTTCTTAATATAAGAGACGAAGAAAAAAGCAGAGCAGTAATGCTTTTTCTTTATCAGTTCCTTTCGGTAGCAGTAATGGTTTTGGGACGGATCGTAAGAGACACCCTTTTTCTTAAAAGATATGACATGGCGAAACTTCCGTTCATGTATATCGGTGTTGCCGTTATCGTTTCAATAGCTACTTATCTTTATACCAAAAAGAGTTTTTACTACAGACTTGATAAGTTGATAGTGGGAACATTTTTTGTAAATATTTTCGGAACCCTAATTCTCCTTTTTCTTGTTAAAGGAGATATAGCGATCAGTTTCCCGGCTCTCTACATTTTCATTGAGTTGATGGGTGCGTTCATGATGTTCCAGTTCTGGTCGTTTGCAAATGAACTTTTAGACTCAAGGGAAGCAAAAAGAGTTCTGGGATTTGTGGGTGGCGGTGGTGTTCTTGCAAGTCTTATTGCAGGGTTCGGAGTTGGAAAATTTGTAAGATACATGGCTGTGGAAGATCTGCTGATACTAAATGCCGTATTCATGGGATTCTGTATGTATATTGTTAAAAACATCGGTTCCAGATATGAAGTGAGGCTTCAGAGGGGCGTTGTTGCAAAAACATCGGTAAAACTCAATAAAAGCATGCGTATAAATGTTTTTTCTTCCCCTTATGTAAAGTATATAGCATTTGTAACGGCTTTTGTTTTCATAGCTGTAACCTTTGTTGATTATCAGTTCAAGATCGTTGCCGGAAGTCATTTCAAGGAAAATGAACTTGCTTCATTTTTCGGTATAATTTATGCAGTTTTCGGCGGGATCGTTTCTTTGATATTTCAGTTCTTTGTAACTTCAAAGATGTTGAGATACAGCATCTTTATCAGTTTAGGACTACTTCCTGCAATGATAACTGTTTTTTCCGGAATATTTTTCTTTGTTCCCGAAACTCTTGTGATTTTTTCATGGTCGGCTCCGCTAATTGCGATAACAATGGCAAGAGCAAGTGATTACACTTTCAGATATACCATAAATGATGCCGCCATGCAGCTTCTTTATATTCCTCTGAATCCCAAATTGAAAAGCAGAGCAAAGGCGTTGATAGATGGTATAATTAAACCTTTATTCATAGGGTTTTCCGGTTTGGCAATATACCTTTTTTCACTTATAGGGCTTGGCAACAGATCCATATCACTTGCAGTTTCTGTCGTGGGGATAATGTGGCTGGGTGTAGTTCTTTTTATCAGAAAAGAGTATTTGTCAGTTCTTGTTGACAATATTAAAAAGAAAAGGTTCGGGGCGAATGGGTTCTCTGTAAAAAGCAACTTAATAGAGAACATTGTTGAAGAAGCTGTCGAAAATGGCAGGGAAGAAGAAGTTTTGATGGCTCTTGATATGATAGAAAAGGGGAACCTGTATAATTTAAGTAAAAACTTTATTCCTCTTTTAAGCCATGACAGTCCTAAGATAAAAACCAAGATACTCTATTTGTTGAGAAATATGGAAAGCCGTTTTTACATATATGAAATACTTAAACTTCTTAAAGATAATGATGAAAGTGTTGTTGAAGAAGCGGTTTTAACCTATGGTTACATGCAGATGGAAAAATCGGTGAACCATATTTCCCAATTTCTTGACAGCCCGAGGATCGGAATAAAAAAAGCGGCAATAATATCGATGATAAAATATGGCGGGATCGGGGGGATAATGGTTGCCGCACCTCACTTGAAAATTCTTTCGGAGTCAGATAAAGATGTTGACCGTGCTACCGCGGCTCATATTCTTGGTGAAATAGGGCAGAAGAACATGCAGTATCAGGTTTTCAAGTTGCTCAATGACCCGAGTTCTCTTGTAAGAAGAGAAGCTGTTAAAGCTGCAAGAGCGATAGGTTCCAAAATATTCATTCCCAAACTTTTTTATATGCTCCTTGATAAAAATGTGAGCTTTGATGCTTCAAAAACCCTTTCGTTATACGGTGATCTTGTTATAGAGCCTGCACAGAATGTCCTCTTTAACAGTCTTGAAAGTTTCAGACTGAAGAGCGAGGTTGCCAGAATGTTGGGAGATGTTAATTCAAAATTATCTGTCGCACTTCTGATGAAGTCCCTTGATACTAAAAGTGATGAGTTAAGAAATGTTGTCCTTCAGAGCTTAAAAAAACTTGTGGCTAAAAGAGATGACATAGTTATAGAGATAAATGATCTCAGAAGAGTCCTTTCAAAAGAGATATATCTGTACTTTCAAACTTTATATATGGCAGTTAAAATAAGGAATTCTCTTAAAACAGAATATTTGAACCCTGTACTTGAAGCTAAGCTTGACAATAACTATCAAAGGATATTCTCAATTCTTTCACTGATATACGGCGACTCTCTTTTTGATAATATCTATTTTAATCTTACTCAAAAGTTCGTGAGCAATGTCGAGCGGTCAAATGCACTTGAGATCGTTGACAACATG
>SLGQ01000040.1 GCA_007136595.1 Candidatus Sumerlaeota bacterium
GACTGGTGGGAGTGGTAATTCTGTTAAAATCAGAAAGAACTTGTGAATAAAGGTGACAGATGAAACTGCTGATATTCATATTTACCATATTGATGTCCTGTACTGCATGTAATTCAGGCAGTCAGAAAACAGATAATGATGCTGTTCCTGATAATGATAAAGTGCCTGATACAGAAACGGTGGATGAAACAGTTGATGAAAAGGCAGATGTTCCTGATGAGATCCCTGATGAAGAACCCGACGAAGTTCCCGATGTTCCGGATGATGAGGTTGCCGATGTTGAATGTCTTGATCTGAGGGATAATAAAAATGTTATAAAGACACCTTTCCCGTTCAAGGATAAAGACGGACGATCCACCTTCTGCCGTCCGGGATGTGATACACCCACGGAAAACGATCCTCAATGTGTCAGGAATATATGGGAATGGGATAACTGGGAAAAGTATCAGAAATATCTTGAAGCACAGAAAGCTGATCCGGAGCAGACTTCCATAAGTGAATGTTATCCGTGGCCCTGCAAGCTTCCTGATATGAAAGGGTTGATAATTGATAATTTTACAAGCAGTTGTGACAGGTGGCTTTCAACCAGAGGCTATTCAGCCAGTATGGGATATGTATGGACACACGGTATGAGTGACGGTGTGGCAGGGATGCTGATGAACAGAGATGCAATAGAATATGATCCTGAAAAAGATGAGTTTGTTAAAGTAGGGCAAGCCGCAGCCAGACTTGTTTATAACAGAAACAGATATATTGTTGTTGTTTATGACAGAGGTCACACGGAAGATAATATAAGATCTTTTATCGTCTCCATAAAAAGGAAAGACGGAGAATACTATTATGAGTTGATCTATGATAATAAAGATCATAATGCGTTCTTTTCCCGTCCACCGTTTGTGGGGAAGGACTGGGTACTCATACAGGTATGTGAAGGATCAACTGGACCTTGTGATGTGAAATACGCTAAATCTGATAAGTGGGACTGGCACAGTCTCAATATAGGCAGGGTTCAGGAAGGTAACATAGTTGATGACAGATTGTCGTTCATCATTCATGACGGTACGAATGAAAGGCAGATATTTTACTGTGATCTGAGTAAACATCCAAAGAGTTTCCATGAATGTACAAGGGTCACGAGAAAACTTGGAACAGGCGGATATGAACTTGGTCACAGTCCGAGGATAGATGAAGAAGATAAAAACCGTCTGATATATTACATAGATGATTCGGACCCGCAGACATTTGTAGAAGTGAGATTTGAGGAAGGAAAAGACCCTCAGTATAAGGAGTATGTTATCGATCACCGTATGCAGCCTGACAAAGTAAAAGGTGACATAATGATATATGCATCATCATTGGGCTACTCATTTATAAGTTGCTGGTACCGGTTTGATAAGAATAAGTCATATTGTCCTACAAAACCGTGGTCAACCACAGGTGCAATAGAAATGTTGTATGGAACATTCAGCGGCAAATGGCAGTTGTGGAAAACCGGAAATAGATTTATGATTAGAAACTGGGAATGTTACTGTGATGAAATGGGTTTGTGTCCGTTTGAGGAATAGCGGACGGCAAGGGGAAGAATTAAGTCGAAAACAAAAAGATAATGTTAAAAATTGATATGAAGGGAAATCAGGAGTTCTCTGAGCAGTTTTGCAGTGAAAGCTGTTGACATGCCTGTTTTGTCTATATCGGGAGCAAGTTCCACTATGTCTGCTCCGATGATGCGGCATTTTTTGTCACTCAGTATATTTAAGAATTTCATAAAATCATGAAATGATGCTCCTCCTGCTTCAGGTGTTGCAGTTCCCGGTACGAAAGAAGGGTCAAAATAATCAAGGTCTATGGATATATAGACAACTTCTCCTTCTTCGAGTGCATCCGCGACATCTTCAAGGTTAAGTGCAGGGATTATTCTGTGGTCGGTTTGTCTCATTTCATATTCTTCTTTTGTTCCGCTCCTGATGCCAAGCTGGATAAGTTTTTCAAGTCCGTTGTCAAGACAAAGTTTCATTACAGAAGCGTGGCTCAGTTGATCTCCGGCATAACCTTCACGAAGGTCGGCATGGGCATCAAGGTGGATCATTGTAAATTCCGGATAGGTTTCTTTGTGTGCAAGAAAAAGAGGAAAGGTTACAAGATGTTCTCCTCCGATTGAGACAACTCTTTTTCCTGCTTCAAGAAACGGTTTGACCGCTTCCACAACCGTTTCCACCATATTTGCGGGATTGCCCACCATAACTTCAAGATCACCAATGTCACAGAAAGAAATATCGTCAAGAGAACGGTTTTGATAAAATGAAAATTCTTCAATTGCCTCATAAGAATAGTTTCTCAGTTCTCTCGGTCCGAAACGGCTCCCTGCACGGTACGATGATGTGCAGTCATAAGGGATTCCGGCAATGATTATATCGGCATTTTCCCGATTTTCTTTAGAGCTTATAAACTTAGGCATCTGAAACATATTACCCCCTGCAATAATCAAAAAGGTCTATAAAAAATACGCTCAGTCAAATAAAAAGCAAGGATTGTTTGAAAAAATCACCTTGACGATTTGAAAGAGGTGGTTATAAGATAGTTCATGGACATTGAAAATCAGGGCAGTCAAATTTTTATAAAAGTTTCAAGTAAAAGGCTGGCTGACGAATATGCACTTCTTTTAACATCTCTTTCCATTCCGGTTTCGGTGCTTCATTATGAACATAGCTGGAGCATAGGTGTAAATGTTGAAAATTATCCTCTGGTTATTCAGGAGATAGAAAAGTATGAAAAAGATGGGAGAATTGAGAGGCATAAGAGCCGGTTCGATCACATAAACTTCCAGAATATTGACAAGTTCCAGTTTTTTGGAGTTTTTATTGCTCTGGCTCTTTTTCACTTTTTCAGGGTATATTATCCTGAACTTAATATTGTGAGATTGGGGAGATCTTCAGCTTCCGCAATTAATGAAGGGGAGTGGTTCAGAGCAGTTACAGCTCTTACGCTCCATTCCGGAGTGAGGCATTTGTCTTCTAACATTTTTTTTGGCGGGATAGTTGTTTTTTCTCTTTCATCACTCGTAGGGACGGGAAAAGCCTGGTTTCTTGCACTTTTAAGCGGGTTTTTGGGCAACATGATGAATGCCTGGTATTACGGAAGTGCACACAATTCAATAGGTGCTTCAACGGCAGTTTTCGGAGTTGTCGGAATACTTGGAGGTTTGCAGTTTTTCAGCAATTTCAGAGAAAGAAAGATGTTTGCCTGGCTCCCTTTCGCCGCTGCTCTTGCAATGCTGGCATTTCTGGGAAGCAGCTTGCGTACAGATGTTCTTGCCCATTTTTTTGGATTTGTTGCCGGAGTCCCCATAGGTCTTGTTACAGGAAAAATATACAGCACCCGTAAAATTGAAGGAACTGTGGTTCAGAACATATTGTTTATCAGTTCCGCAATGATTGTTTTCATCTGCTGGACAATAGCTTTTGGATTTTTCTAATCTATCAGTCGTTATAAGTTTTTATTGCTTCAGCAAGTCTTTTTACACCTTCAATGATCTGGTCTTCGTCGCAGAATGAAAAGTTCATTCTGAAGGTGTTCCTGCCGCTTCCGTCACAATGAAAAACATGTCCCACCACAAAAGCAACATCATTTTCAATAGCTTTTAAAAACAGTTTTTCACTATCCATGTTTTCAGGAAGATAAACAAAAAGGAAAAGACCTCCTTCAGGGTCTGTCCATCTTACAAAATCAGGCATATATTGCTTAAAACAGTCCATCATGACTTTCTTTTTGTGCCCGTACATTTTTATTGTTTTTTCAAGATTCTTTTCAAAGTAACCTTTTTCCATGTATCTTGCGGCAATTCTTTGAACAAAAGCAGGTGTACAGAGATCAGCCGCCTGTTTGACCGTTACAAATTTATCAACTATGTCAGGGTGTGCAATTACCCATCCGATTCTGAACCCCGGAACAAATATTTTTGAAAATGTACCTAAAGTTATTGTTGTCCCTTTTTCATCAAGCTGATAGAGTGTCGGTTGATCTTTTCCTTCAAATCTCAATTCGCGGTATGGAGAGTCTTCAACTATGAGAACTTCATACTTATGTGCAACTGCAATTATCTCTTTTCTTCTGTTTTCAGGCATGGTAACCCCTGCCGGATTTTGAAAATCGGGAATTACATAAACAAATTTAGGTTTTTCGCCTTTTTCTTTCATTTCTGAAAGTGTCTTTTCAAGGTTATCTGCACTCATTCCGAACTCATCGTGCTTAACTCCGACAAGTTCGACACCATACATGCTGAAAGCCTGAAGTCCACCAAGATAACTCGGCAATCCTACAACAACTTTATCACCTTCATTCAGGAAAACCCTGCCAAGAAAATCAAGTCCCTGCTGAGAAGAAGTTGTAATAACGAGATTCTCTTTTGTAATAGGCAGTCCCACCTTTTGGTACCTTGAAGTGAGCTGCTCCCTTAAAAGATCATCTCCTTCTGTCATCCCATACTGAAGAGCAAGTCCCGCTTCATTTGTGAGAACTTCTTTTGATATTTCAATAAGTTCTTCAGAAGGAAAAGTACAAGGAGCCGGCAATCCTCCCGCAAAAGAAATAAGCCCTGGTTTTTTAGTAAGCTTAAGCAACTCCCTGATAGCAGATTTCTTCATTCTTCCAGTCATTTTTGAAAAACTTTTTTCTAAATCCTGATACATATCATCCTCCTTAAAAATTAATCAACACCACCAACATGTTATTAAACAATGCTAATAATATTTATGCAAGAAAAATAATTTAATAAAAAAGAGTCCCGTGAAAGTTGCGAAACGGTGCTTAATGTATATTATATTGCAGTGATTTTTTGGAGATCGTTTATGGATATTAAGGCAACGGAGCTTATCCCTCAAAGGGAACCCTTTGTTCTTGTTGATAAAATAGTTGAACATGACGAAATATCGACAAAAACGCAATTTATTATAAAGGATGGGCACATACTATGCAGGAACGGTTTGCTGATAGAATCCGGGCTTGTTGAAAATATGGCACAAAGTGCCGCCGCCGGAGCAGGATACAAGTTCATGTCGGAAGGTAAAGAAATTCCGCTGGGATTTATCGGTTCTGTTGACAAACTCAAAATATATTTTCTTCCGGAATCAGGAAAAAAGCTGGAAACTGAAATAAAAATTGAACACAAAGTAATGAACATCACGCTTGTAAGTTGTAAAGTTGAGGTTGATGGGCAGCTTGCGGCACAGTGCAGAATGAAAATATTTATAGTGAATGAGGAGTGAGGAGAGAGTGGAAAAAAAGGTTTTGACAAGCGAAACAAAAGTGAGACCGAGATTCAGTGAAATAGATGCAATGACAATTGTCTGGCACGGAAACTATGTTAAGTTCCTTGAAGATGGAAGAGAAGATTTCGGGATAAAATATGGACTGGATTATATGTCAGTCTATGAAGCGGGCTATATGACACCTCTGGTAAAAATGAACATCGAATACAAAGCTCCTGTTTTTTACGGGCAGGAAATAACAGTTGAAACTGCTTTCATAAATTCTCCTGCCGCTAAAATAGTTTTTGAGTATAAAATATTTTGTGTCAAAACAGGAAATATTCTTACAACAGCCACTACCCAGCAGGTTTTCATAAATGCAGAAACCAGAGAGCTGGAGCTTACTCCGCCACCTTTTTTTATTGAATGGAAAAAAAATAACGGACTTGAAATATGAAAGTTTTTATAAAATCTGACAATATATTTTCGCCACTTGGCAAAACGACAGAAGAAGTTTTCTCAAACATGGTTGACGGCAAAAGCAGTGTCAGACTGGTTGAAGATAGTGAAGTTTGCAAAGTTCCCGCTTTTTTATCTGTTTTTGAAGAAAGTTTTTCAGGAAAATTAACTAAATTTGAGCAAATATGCACAAATTCAATTAAATATGCTTTGGCCGATTCAGGAGCAGATCCTTCCGATAAAAAAACTCAACTTATTTTATCTACGACAAAAGGAGACATAGGTGTCCCTTTTGACATTACTGCCGGTAAAATAGCGGAAAACATTGGGTTTGTAAATAAACCTTTAGTGGTTTCAAATGCCTGTATTTCAGGAGTTGTTTCTGTTATAATAGCTCAAAGACTTATCTCACAAGGATTTTATGACAACATCGTAGTTGTTGGTGCCGATGTTCTCACCAACTTCATCGTGAGCGGGTTTCAGTCTTTAAAAGCAATAGGGAGTTCAATATGCAAACCTTTTGATGCTGACAGAGACGGAATAAATCTCGGGGAGTGTGCATCAACTTTGGTTTTAAGCCGCAAAGAAGGGGCAATAGAGGTGATAAACGGTGCTTTTAACAGCGATGCTAACCATATCTCAGGTCCTTCAAGAACGGCGGAAGGACTTTATCTTTCAATCAGAAGAACTCTCGAAGGATTTAAAGAGCCTGTTGATTTTATCAGCGGACACGGAACGGCAACTTCATTTAACGATGAAACTGAGTCAATAGGGTTTGACAGAGCAGGACTCAATGAAGTTCCCGTAAACAGTCTTAAACCCTACTTCGGTCACACTCTCGGGGCGGCAGGTGTTGCAGAGATAGCAGTATCAGCCATGTCAATTAAAGAAGGTGTCGTGCTTAAATCTCCCGGCTATGAAAAGCATGGTGTAAGTAAAGAGATAAATGTTTTGAAAAACAACCTCAAGGGTGATTTTTCAACCTGCCTGAAAACTGCATCAGGTTTCGGGGGCTGCAATGCATCGATCATTTTTAAAAGAAACAGTTAAGAGGGAATATCTTGAAAATAATAAAATATTGTAAAATAAAAGAAAACAGGGTGACGGTCAATGGGGAAAAAGTTCTTGAAACAGCAGAACAGCCCGGATCTTCAAAACAGTTTAAAGAGATATACACTTCTCTTGGTATTTCCTACCCCAAATTTTACAAAATGGATATGCTCTCAAAGCTTGCTTTTCTTGCATCGGAATATCTTTTAATGGATATGAGAGATAAACTGAGCGAAACAGAAACAGCGATCATCCTTTCAAACAGGCATTCTACTCTCAATGTTGACAAAAAATATATTGAAAGTATAGACGATGAAAATTATTTCCCCAATCCTGCACATTTTGTTTATACACTTCCCAATGTAATGATAGGGGAAATATCCATAAGAAATGATCTGAAAGGGGAAACTCTTTTTGTTCAAGTTCCCTCATTTTCGGGAGAAATTTTGAAGCAATACCTTGATTCGATGAAATTCAAAAATGTAATTTGCGGATTTGTTGAATATTCCGATGAAAATAATTTTGAAGCGATGCTTACTTTTATTGAAAGAGATGAAAAAAACGGTATTATGGAAATAAGTGAAGAGCTTGATCGTTCATATAACAATTTTTAACGGAGAATGTCATGGAAGAACTCGTAAAAACACTTAAACAGCAGATCATTGAAGAACTTAATCTTGAAGACATGGAACCTGATGAAATAGAGACGGAAGCTCCCCTTTTCGGCGAAGGTCTCGGTCTTGATTCAATTGATGCCCTTTCCCTCATCGTCCTTCTTGAAAGAGAATACGGAAAGAAAATTGAAGATAGCGAAACGGGAAAAAAGGTGCTTTATTCAGTAAAAACAATGGCTGAATATATTAATGGTTAAGAGTTTCAGTTTTGTGGAGTTTTTTTGAATTTATTGAGAGGCGACCCGGTCAAGGCAGTCCCGTCTATTAATCTGTCCTTTAAACTGTTCCTGTACGCTGTAATATTTTGGACACTTGGAATAACAGTTGCAAGAGCAATAAGACTTCCAAACATTTATGCAAAATGTCACTGGCTTTTTGATTACCGGTTCGGTTTTATGAAAAGAGGATTGGTCGGGGCAGTTTGTAACAATATTACCGCAATTTTAGGGAAAACTGTTACATCTGACTTGATCTCAATTTTGTCGGGAATAGCTTTCGGACTGTTTATAATAGGGATGATCTTGATCATGATCGATCTCCTTGAAGAGAGCGGCTATGAAATGAATGTGATCCTTTTAATAGCGGTTTTTGTTTCGTCCCCGTTTATTGTCATGAGTGCACATATTTTCGGGTATTTTGACAACATCCTTTATCTGATACTTATGCTTTCCATTTATTTTGTTGAAAAAAAACTTTTTTTGACAGCCGCTGTTATTTCCAGTGCAGCAATTTTAATACATGAGAGCTATCTTGTTATAGGTGTTCCTCTGCTCTATTTTTCCGTTTTTATGAAATGTTGTTCAGATGATAAAGAAAAGAAACCGCGAGTCAGAGATATCATTTTTATGTCGCTACCCATATTTGTTTTTATTTTTCTTTTTGTTTACGGAACAATTAATAAAGATAACGAACTTAACAGTAAACTATATCACTATCTTAATTCTTTTGATTACATTAGTACGAATAGAAGAAGAGGTGTTTCTCACTGGCAGACAATAAGCTTTTTTGAGCTTTTTAGAACACAGAGCCGGTTTTTTATGCGTAGACTGTTTCAGTTGGATGCAATAGCTGTTTTTGTTCCGGGGCTGATCATTATTTTGCAGTTTATTTATGCTTCCTTTAAAATCAAAGTGTTAAGCTTCAGATCGATTTTTCTTCAAATTGTGATCCTTGCCCCTTTGACGATGCATATTATAGCATTTGACACTATCAGATTATCTCTCAACAGTGTAGGGATCGGATTCTTAACGATATGGGTCTTAAAAAAGGATCTCCCTTTTTTTAAATTTGATCCGGGAATGATAGTCCCGGCTTTTATAGTGTTGGCAGTTAATTTTTTTACAAGGGTACCTTTGATGGATAATTGTGTGGACGGTTTCACCAATATTCAAAGAGCATTATTTTATCTTCCTTTATTTGCTGTTTTAATTTTTTTTATTGCGGACAAAACCGGTAGTGAAAAGATCAATAAACCCTGAAACTGTAGCTGTCAGAGTATCAAAAGATGCTTTAAGAAACATAAGAAAAGGGCATCCCTGGGTTTTTGAGAATTCGGTCATTTTTTTAAGTAAAGATGGTTCTCCGGGAGATATTGCTGTAATTTTTGATGAAAAAAAGAGGTTTGTTGCAGCTGGATTGTTCGATCCTTTTTCTATGATAAGGATAAGGATACTTCAATTCGGAAAACCGGCAGCCATTGATGAAAGCTGGTTCAGAGAAAAGATAAGCAACGCGTTTATGACCAGGGAAAATTTTATTCCTCAAAACACTGATGGATACAGGCTGATATACGGAGAAAATGACGGATTGCCGGGATTGATAATTGATGTTTATGGTGGCAGTTCAGTTATCAAAATTTACTCTCTTTGCTGGATACCATACCTTGAGATGCTTTCAGGATTGCTGGTTGAAATTTTAAATTCAAAAAGAGTTGTCCTTCGAATGTCGGAGCAGTGTTCAAAAAACAAAGAACACCTTAAAGATTTTGAAGATGGTATGGTGCTGTCAGGTGAAAAACCGGATGTGCCTGTCATTTTCAGTGAAAACGGGATTTTTTTTGAGAGCGATATCGAAAGAGGGCAAAAAACCGGATTTTTCCTCGATCAACGCGATAACCGTAGCAGAGTTGAAAAACTGGCAGATAAAAAAAAGGTACTCAATGTCTTTTCATACAGTGGCGGATTTTCTCTTTATGCGGCAAGAGGAGGGGCTGAAAGTGTAACAAATATAGACATCTCTTCCTATGCTGTTGAAGCCGTTTCAAGAAATATAGCTCTTAATGTCAATAACCCTAAAATTTCATCATGCAGGTATGTAAACTTGACAGGAGACGCTTTTGAAACGATGGAAATGCTTATTAGAAAAGGTGAAAAATTTGGAATGGTCATAATTGATCCGCCAAGTTTCGCTAAATCTGAAAAACATAGAAAAAATGCTTTGAACGCATATGCAAAACTTGCCAGGCTCGGATTTAAACTGGTCGAAAAGGAAAGTGTTTTTGTTATGGCATCATGTTCTTCGAGAATAACAGTTGAAGAATTCAGTGAACTTATAGTTCAAACAGCAAAAAAAGAAAAAAAGAATATAGCTCTTACAGAAGTTACAGGACATCCTTCAGACCATCCTGTAAAAATACCTGAAGGGAGATATCTTAAATGTGTTTTTGCCAGGGTTTTAAGTTAAGTTCCTAAAAGATTTTATCTCAAGTGATCAACTTTGGAAACATCAAATCCCATGATCTGTTTTTCAAGGTTGAAGATGTAGGCAATGAGTGCAACTCTTGTCCACATTCCGTTCCTTCCCTGTCTCCAGTATTTTGCACGGGGATCACTGTCAATTTCTGTAGCGATCTCATCACGGCGCGGGAACGGATGAAGTATTGCGGCACCCGGTTTCATATATTTAAGATCTTCGCCGGTAAGTTTGAATTTTGATATGTCTATTATTGAACTTTCACCTGCAACAAGATCATGTTCGTCCTGAATACGGGTCATGTATATCGCATCGGCTCTGTCAAGTCCGCTTCTTACAGACTCGGTGATCACTTCGTATTTTACACCCTTATTGTCAAGTGATTCAAGTATGTCGTCAAGTATTTGAAACTCTTTAGGAGCACAGAAAATAAGTTTAACATCATTAAATCTTTCAAGAAGATATGCAAGAGAACGGGCTGTACGGCCTCTTCTGAGGTCTCCGCAGAACATAACGGTTTTGCCGTCAAGCCCACCTTGGTTGGAAAAACTTCTCATAAGAGTGTAAATATCAAGAAGTGCCTGTGTAGGATGCTGGTCTGCCCCTGAACCGCCATTGATTATGGGAACAGGTCTATTTGAATAAGTATTGAGAAGCCATGCAGCTTTTTCTGCGGCATCCTTATCCTTGGATCTCATTATAACAAGGTCGGTGTACGATGAAAAAGTTCTGATAGAATCAAAGTAGCTTTCGCCCTTAACTTCGGAAGATACGGATATATCTCTTATTTCTGAGGTTTTAAGCCCGAGGATATGGCATGCATTAAGGAAAGAAAGAAAAGTTCTTGATGATGGCTGTTCAAAATAGAGCATTGCTCTTTTGTGGCTCAGAAGCGTGCCAAGAAAGTCAAGCCCTTCTTTAAGTTTTCCCATTCTTCTAAGGTGATTTGTAAGATTGTAAAGTTCTTCAAGCACTTCTCTGGAAAGCTGTTGGGAAATGATCATGTCAAACAGTTTTCCATCCATTTCGAACATTTCGATCTTCTTTTCTGTTGATTCATTTTTAAATGCTTCAAATTGCTGATCCAAGTGAGTCATCTTCTTGCTCCTTTGATATTAAGTTGCCAATAATGTTAATTATTTGTGCGCACGGCTCCATTTTTCAAGAGCGTGGCGACAAACTCACAATATAGTCTATTCAAGATAAACAGTTTTGATTTTGTGTCAATTAAAAAAAGAAAAATTTGTGAAATTCAGTTTTTTTGCAGGTTTTAAAATTTGCTGGATAACTGTAAATCAAACAAGAATAGTTGACTTATTGTGATGGTTTCTTATTAAATAATACGGTTGAATGTATTAGTTTGTTAAAAGAGGTGCTACATGTCAAAACCGATCGAGCTGAAAAATGTTTCAAAAACATTTCGCCACCCCATGAAAGTGTGGGACAAGGTAGAGGCGGTAAAAGATCTTTCTTTTTCAATGGAAAACGGAGAGATCGTCGGCTTTGTCGGACACAACGGTGCCGGCAAGACCACTGCTATTAAAATGATCATGGGATTTATCTGGCCTAATTCCGGCGAGATAAAGGTGAATGGGAAAGATCCGGGTGATCAGGAGGTTAAGAAAACTATCGGTTTCCTTCCCGAAAGACCCTATTTTTATGCTCAACTTACCGGTATGGAACTGCTTAATTATTTTGGGAGACTTTGCGGAATTAAAGGTTCGCTTTTAAAAGACCGGTCAGAAAAACTTCTTCGCAGAGTAGGTATTTTTGATGACCGCAACAGAAAATTATCCGGGTACTCCAAAGGAATGCTCCAAAGGATCGGGCTTGCTCAAGCTCTCATACATGATCCGCAACTTGTAATAATGGATGAGCCGATGAGCGGTCTTGATCCAATTGGAAGAAGAGAAGTTAAAGAAATTATCCGTTCACTGAAAAAGGAAGGTAAAAGTGTCATTTTTTCAAGTCACATCCTTTCTGATATAGAGAATTTATCTGACAGGGTGCTTATAATTGAAAACGGGGTAAAAAAACATTTCGGTACAGTTTCAGAAATAATTCCTCCCGACAGGATAAGGTATAAAATTGAATTTGATTCCCCCAATGAAATGAAGGATGCCGCATTTGCACTTTTTAAAGGGATAAGAGTTGTTTCTGAAAGATTTATCATTGACTGTGATGATCTCGATGATTTTAACACGAAGCTTTCTGCCATAGTTGAAAAAGGTTATCCCGTACTTAATGCCGGCGGAGTTTTGCCATCTCTGGAGGAGATCGTTTTCACTACTGAAAATACGGAGGTGAAACAATGAGCAGAATGATAAATGTAGCATATTACACTTTTCTTGAAATGGTAAGGAATAAAGTTCTTTATGTACTTTTTTTCTTTGCCCTTTTCATTTTCGGTATCGGAATAGCGATAACCCAGATGAGTATAGGGGATGTCGTTGATATTATAAGTGATACAGGCCTTGCGACCATAGAAATGTTTTCAACTGTTCTTGCCATATTTCTGGGTATTTCTCTTGTTCAGAAAGAACTTTCTTTAAAAACTCTACACCCATTGCTGTCAAAACCTCTTTCAAGGACAGAGTATGTTCTGGGTAAATTTTTCGGGATGATATTTCTCATAATTGTTGAAATAATTTTCATGTCGCTCATATTTCTGGTCCTTTTATATTTTTATGGCGCACCGGGAAGACTTATTACATATATTCCGGCAATTTATACGATATTTTTACAAACTTCAACCATAATTGCAGTTGCGGTTCTTTGTTCCACTCTTACTGAACCCACTGTCGGAGCAATGCTCACAATTTCATTTTACATAACAGGTGCAACATCTTATAACCTTGTATATGCCATAACTCACAGAACATCTGAAAATGTTGCGAAAGTGATCAATACTCTAAGGTTTATTCTTCCCGATTTTTCTCATTTTAACATAAAGGATAACCTTGTTTACGGAAAAGGTCTCGAAGGTCTTCAAATAGGATTTGCCTCTTTTTATGCACTTTTCATAATAGTCATAGTGATATCTCTTTCGATAATTTTCTTCAATGCCAAAGAGATCAACTGATGTTTAAAACCATTCTCGTAAGGTACGATGAAATTGCGATAAAAAAAGGGAACAGAGGGTGGTTTGAAGACATATTACTTTCAAACATCAGAAACAGTATCGGTGAAACAGGAAGTGCAGAGAAATTTCGCGGAAGGATGGTTGTTGATCTTAAATCTGAACAATATCTTGAAGAGGCAATTAAAAGGCTTTCATTCATCCCTGGAATATCAAGTTTTTCTCCGGCATTCAGAATGGACAGAGAAAGCAGTTGGGAAGATATAGTTGCAAAGTCGGTTGTTCTTGCGGAACAAGGTTTGAAAGAAGGGAGAAAGGTGCTTAAAGTTATCTGTAACCGTTCAGATAAAAGTTACCCCGGAACATCCATTGAAATACAGAAAAAACTGGCAGGAGAAGTTTTGTCAGGATTTGATAAATGTTTTTCAGTATCCATGAAAAACTATGACCTGGGTCTTGAAATAGAGATCCACAGGAAATCAATTTTTCTGTTCAGTTCCCGTTTTCCCGGAATCAAAGGTCTTCCATCAGGGAGTGCCGGTGATTTTTTGTCTCTGCTTTCAGGCGGAATTGATTCTCCTGTAGCTTCTTTTTTATGTATGAGAAGGGGCGCAAGGGTCCATTATATAAGTTTTTATTCTCCCCCATATACAGGGGAGGAAAGTATGAAAAAACTGGAAGATATAGCAAAACAGTTAAAAAAATATCAGGGTTCTTCTACTAAGCTTTTCATTGCTCCTCTGATAGACATTCAGTTGCTTATAAAAGCGAGATGTTTTGAAAGTTACCGCACCATACTGTTCAGAAGGATGATGTTTAAAATTGCTGAAAAGATCGCTTCCCGATACCGGTTCAGTGCGCTGGTGACAGGAGAGTCACTTTCTCAAGTGGCAAGTCAAACAATAGAAAATCTCACCTGTATCAATGAATCTGTAAAAGATCTTCCCGTTATAAGACCGCTCATTACATCAGAAAAGGGTGAAACCATAGAAATAGCTCAGAAAATTGGAACATTTGATATCTCTATAAGAAACTGCCCCGACAGTTGTACGGCTTTTTTGCCAAAGATGCCGTTGATAAGGGGTGACCTTAAAAAAGTCAAGGAAGAAGAAAAGAAACTGGAACCTGAAATATTCAGTTTGCTTGAGGAATCTATAAAAAATGTTAAGGTTATAGATGTATAGAGAAAAAAGTAAGAAAAGCACTGTCAAGTCACC
>SLGQ01000265.1 GCA_007136595.1 Candidatus Sumerlaeota bacterium
AATCCTTTTTTATATTTTCAAAAACTTTCCAGTCATCCCCTATTTTTTCAAGCTCTTCTTTATTGAATTTACGGTCTGTAACAATATCAATTATTATATCGGGAGCCATTGTAACTATCCCTTCTATCTGAATTTTCGGGTAAGCGAGATTTCCTTCATAAACATTTGTCACACCCTCAAAAAAAGAGATCAGCTTACTGTAAAAACCGTCTTTTCCGGCAATATAAACATCTTTTATTCCATTTTGAAGATACTCTCTTCCGACAACTATCATCACTTTTGTATTTTCATCCTTTTTCAGATCGTACTGAAAGCTTTTTTTTGCGGCTTTTCTATATTTATTCCTTATATGTTCCGTCTGTTCATCCACACCGCAAGCACGGGAAATTAAATCCATGGATTCCATGAACCCATCTATGGTGGAATGATCGACAATTAAAGTTTTAACACCTAACTTTTTCAAACTTTCAGCTTTCTTAAAATGGTAATCGGTAAATATTACCATATCAGGTTTCCTCATCAAAATACTTTCATAGCTCAGATCAAGCACCTTCCCTACCCTATCAATATTTTCAACACCTTCAGGATAAAAGCAGTTGTCACTCACCCCCACTGTTCTTTGACCCAGACCAAGTTCAAAAAGGGTTTCGGTGATACTTGGAGCAGTTGAAACTATCCTTTTGCAACTCTTTTCATTTGTGACGGTTTTCTCTTCTCTGCCATATCTGCAGGAAACGAAACAAATTGCAAGCAATAGAGTTATTAACGGAATTTTTACCAAACAGCACCTCAACTCAACCTGAAAACACTCTATATTATCAATATGGGTATATTTATCAAATTAAAGTGTAAAGCTACAATTATTTTTTCCCGCCAAATGGCTTAAAAACAAATTGATTTTTCCAAATTCATCAATCAATATTTCGGTTTTCCAAATTTTAATTGACACAGACGGTTCTCTATTTTAAAGTATTCCTGTCGTTGTATTTAATAATTATGTTGGAGAAACAATGGGAAAGGAAAAAAAATTCAGAGCCGATTTTCAGCATTGCGATGCGGAGTTTTTTGAAAGGGCTTATGAGGATTCTGAAAATTTCAAGAAGATTCCAAAGAAAAAGAAGGGAAAACATAGACATAAAGATACAAAACCTTTTGAGATACTTAATGTACCGGGATCGCTTTATGAGCTGCCTTATGCCGCTTTTGATGAGGTTTGCAGGGCTCCCAATATGAATGAGTTAAGATACGAACAGTTTCACCCGATGCTTTTTTATGGTTATTACCATATCAGTGAAAAAAACAGTTCTACCGTCAGATGGTTCCTCGGAACTTCAAAACTCAATACTGTTAACTGGAAAAACAAATACATAGAGCAAAAAGGTGTCAGAGGCTTTGTTTTTAAACTTGAGTCCAACAGTGTTTCAGATCACATAAAAAACAGAAGATACCCTTTGAGCGACACTTTTTTTCTAATACACCCGCGGGCTCTTTTCATATATAAGTTTGGCAACAGTCCAAATGATTCATCTTACAGAGGAAATATCGGGCAATCCCTTCTCGAAACAGTCAGAGCTCGTTTTACCGAAATTGAGACAGAACTTCAAAGAAGGGGGTTGTCATGATAAACAACAAAGATATTGCTAAAATCCTTAAAGAAATTTTCTCAAAATGGTTTAAACGAAACAGAAAACTCTATTTTAAGCAGTTTGTTGATGAAGATGAACTGTTTAACAAAATAATTTCAATGGAGCAGCATCTGATTGACGAATCTGATATGTTTCTTAAATGGAAAAACATTTATGATAAATTAGATGATATGAGAGAATTTGAGTTCTATATGGCAAAGGTTTTCAGAAACTCGGTTTTACAGTTTTTCAGACAAGAGAAAAGCGAGTTGCAAATGATGACCGGAGAGTCAGCTCAAATTGAAATTGAAAGCACGAAAAACAATGAGAAAGTGGAAGAAAATTTTGAGGCTGAGGATTTAGTCAAAAAAATAACTGAGTCATTACAGGAAGATATTAAAAAAGACAAAGATTTGCGAAAAATACTTAAACTTATCTCATTATACTATTTGGAGGGCTGGACTCTTGAAAAAATTTCAAGGAGTACCGGACTTAGCGTTGCTATGGTTTTTAGACAAATACAAAAAGGGTTGCTGATTTTAAGGGAAAAAATTGAAATTGTGGCAGGAACGGGAAAAAGTGATTTTAAAGAATATGAAAAAAAGTTTTTTTCCAGGTCACTGGCTCTGCTTATTGACGAGATGAATAAAAAAGTGAGATCATGAAAAATATTCAAAAAGGTCAAATTTGGACAATATACGGCAAAGATGAAAATAGCGGAACTTCTTCAATGTTTGTTCTTACAATAAGTTGTTATAATGAATATTGGAGTGTGGTTCCTGTTCATGAAAACATTGCTTTGCGTACAGAAATGGATCCTGTGATTGATATTTATTCAGAAAAACTTGATGAAAATTTTGAAGCAGTTGCCGTTGTCCATTCTGTCACACAAATTCCCCGAAAAGCTTTTACTGGAAAAAGCAGTTATTTTGGTAAAGTTGATGACAAAACGCTTGCTGATGTAAAAGAGAACATTGCCGGATACCATAAGGCTCTGTCTAAACTTTCAGAAATTCAACATAAAGAGGCTTTTGACCCTGACTATGAAGAAGAATATGATGACATAACTCCAATAACAAGCGGAATTTTTGAGCTATTGCCCGTTTTCTCTTGTGAGCTTGATGAACTTATTGAATTTAATGATGATTACTGCAAACCATTAATGTATTGGCAGGGAGTTGGAATATGTGAAGAAGAGATTGAGCCGGCAAGCGAAATTTCGGAACAACCCGGGTTCGTCCCCACAATAGTTGAAGCCATCAAGATCAGTTGGAATAAACTGGTTGATCAAACTGTAAAGGAGCCTTCCTTCGGCTACGGTTTAAGAGGTGATACAAAAGAAACTTCTCCCATAAAAGTAACGGTTGAAGGGGTTGAACTCGCCATTCATATAAAAGAGGAGGATAATGGTTTCCGCCTTATGTCAATAGAAGCAGAAGTTGAACACCTTGAAGCAGTTGCCGGTGATGTTTCGGCAGTTCTTAAAAAAATCGGAAACAACTGGATACCTGAAAGTAAAATTGTGTTCAGTAAATCAGTAACCATAAAGTTTATAAAAGAAAAAAACAGAGTATCAGTAGAGATCATAGTTGAAAAATAATAAGAACAACTCTTTTGCCCAAGATCCGGAAATTTATAATGATGCTTTATTTATAAAAGCTTGTCCAACGACAATTATTTTTTCCCGGTTTTCCGTTGGTTTTTCCGTAGGGGCTTGTCATGAGCTTGTTTGCAAAAACATCGTGAGCTGTGAATGGGAGTTACATTATTTTAGCAGTTAGAAAGTTCTGACAGAAGGGCTTATTGTAACATTTCAGCCATTGCAAGTATATGCCAGGTTTCGAGGATGTCTTTAATTTGATTGTTAAATTCTATAAGATCATCCAGATTTCCGTCAACTGGAACGAGGTCATAAATTCCTGCCAAAACAGTATTCCTTGATTCTTCGTCAGTCATCAATTCATTCCTGGAATCTTTTCTTTGAGCAAGAGCAAGATGGAAAAGAATCTTTTCAAAAGCCCTTAAAGATTCTTTTATTTCAAGACTTCCTTGTTCCGTGAACTCTCCAAGATATATTCCGCAATCAAACGCTTTTGTTGAAATTGAAAGAGCCAAGTGTATGGACGCAACTACTTCATTTGAAGAAAGTCCCTTAAAATGAATATCCTTTTTAAGAACAATGTCTGTTTTGGGTCTTCGATATTTAAAAGGATGTACAGGAACAACAAATGCAGAGGTTTCATCCACTTCATGTATAAAAACAACCGTTCC
>SLGQ01000225.1 GCA_007136595.1 Candidatus Sumerlaeota bacterium
AAACAGTATCGTAAAAATTGCCACCGCATTTATCTTTGAAATAAACATAAAGCACCCCGAACGAACAAAACTTGTTGGACATTAAAACAGATTATAAAGAAATAGTCAAACACTGTAGTGTCTCCCTGTTCTTGACAATAAACATTTCCATTTTATACGAGTATTTTCGACTAAAAGCAAAAAAACTCGCAAAAAACAATATTTGATTAAATTTTCCTGTTGATATATAAAATGGGTGAAGTATTTATTGTGGCAAGAGGATCACAGAAATGAAAAAAAAATCAAGAGAGATAACACTCGGCAGCATTAAAATAGGCGGAGCCAATCCTCCGGTTATCCAGACAATGATAACTTCCCCTTTGAACAATATAGATGAAGCGGTCAAAGAAGCGGAAACTGCCTATGATTTGGGTTGCAAAGTTGTAAGAACCGCATTCAAAAAAGGGGACAAAGAAGAAAACTTAAAAAAACTGGTAAAAAACTTTAAAGGAGAAATCATTGCTGATATCCACTTTGACCATAAACTTGCATTGTCGGCAATTGATGCCGGAGTGAGCGGAATAAGAATAAATCCCGGCAACATCGGAGGAAAAGAAAAAGTTTCAGAAATAATTGAATCTGCTAAGAAGCGGACTGAACTCGCCGTCAGGATTGGTGTGAACGGTGGCTCTCTGGAAAAAGATATCCTTGAAAAACATGGAGGAGTAAGTTGGGAAGGGCTTGTTGAAAGTTCGTTAAGGTGGGCTGAGTATATTGAAAATGAGCTTGGCTATAAAAACTTTAAAGTTTCTGCTAAATCTTCAAATGTCACAGAAACAGTTTTGGCATGCAGAAAGATCAGGCAACATACCGATGCCCCTCTCCATGTCGGAATAACCGAAGCAGGCGGCGGAAAAAGGGGGATCATAAAGAGCAGTGCAGGAATATCGGTTTTGTTGTTTGAAGGACTTGCCGACACCTTCAGAGTGAGCCTGACCGACACTATAGAAGAAGAGATAAAAACAGGATTCAACATCCTGAAATCACTTGATCTGATCGAAAATGGCGTTGAACTTATAAGCTGCCCCACCTGCGGAAGAACTCACGGTGAAATAATCAGCTATTACAATAAACTTGAAAAACTGCTTGATGAAAAAAAATGGTGGCTTCTACCTAAAATGAAAATTGCAGTCATGGGTTGTGAAGTGAACGGACCGGGTGAAGCAAAAGAAGCCGACCTCGGGATCGCACTTGGAAAAAACTGTGCACTGTATTTTGAAAAAGGTGAAATCATTAAAAAATTCAATGATCACAGTGAAGCTTTTGAATATCTTGTGAGGAATCTTTCTCTTTAATAAATGATGTGTTTATTTTTTTATTGATTTTAAACTTATATTTTCTAATATAAAGTTAACTTGATTTTTGACAACTTATAATTTCAGTAGGCAGGAGGTACTTATGAAATTGTTTTGTACTATTTTTTTACTTTTATTTTTTTCTTTAATCTCATGTGACGGAGGAGGATCTGTAAAGAGAATTGACTCCCCTGATGAAGATGAAACTATTGTTACTGACGATGATTTTGACTCTGATCTTGATGAAGAGTTATTTGAGACAGATGATGACCCCGTTGAAATAGATGATGATCCAATTGACATAGATGACGACCCTGTTTCTGAGCCGGATGAAGATGTTCCTGCTGTAGGAAGTGAAAACGGTGACTGTTATCCAAATGAGACATGTGATGACGGACTGATATGTGAGGATGGAAAATGTGTTCCTTATGACCCGTCATGCGGAAACGGTATTGTTGACAAAGATGAGGAATGTGACAATGGAGCACTCAACACAGACTTCTGTGAATATGGTGAAACATCCTGCATAGTTTGCAGCACCGAATGTAAGTTTATCAATGGAAAAACAAGTTACTGCGGAGATGGCGACACCGATAAGGATAATGGTGAAGTTTGTGACGGAAACACAATCCCGTGCCATGAATACGATGATTCTTATACAAATGGAACTGTTTACTGCAAAGATGACTGCAGTGGTTGGGACATCTCGGAATGCACAGGTCCGGGAGATGTTGTTGTAATACCTTCAGCAACATTCATGATGGGTTGTGACAAAGCTGACTGCCAAACTTCTGAAACTCCGGTTCACGAAGTTTTTATTCCTGAATTTGAGATGGATATGTATCCTGTGACAGTAGATCAATACAAAAAATGTGTTGATTCCGGAATTTGCTCATCTCCTCAAACAGACCTTGTAAAGTGCAATTACAACTTCCTTGAAGAGAAAAAAAATCATCCTGTAAACTGTGTAACATTTGAACAGGCGGAAACATACTGTAAATGGAAAGGAAAAAGACTTCCAACAGAAGCAGAGTGGGAAAGAGCTGTGGAAGGGGGAACATATCCATGGGGCAACACTGCTCCTGATTGTGATCATGCCTCAATGGTTGACGGTGAAGGAGTTGCCGGATGCGGAACAGACAGAACATCAGTTGTAGGGAGCTTTCCCGGGGGAAAAAGCAGCACTGGACTTTACGATATGTCGGGTAATGTTTCAGAATTCTGCAAAGATTATTACAATAAAGACTATTATTTTACATCTCCGAGATACAATCCATTCAACTACTTAAAATCGGGCGATATTGTGATCAGAGGCGGCTCTTTTGAATCGGGCGCCTATGATCTTGCTGTTTTTAGAAGAGACTATGTCAATGTTGACACCACATCACCAACTGTTGGCTTCAGGTGTGTAAAAGGATTTTATGAAGAAACAAGCAAAACTGTCAAAACTGATGAAGTTACAAGGATATATTCCCATTCAGAAGGGATGATAATAGAGCTTGAAGCAGGAACTTTTTCCAAAGAAATGAAGTTAACAATCAGAGAAATTTCAGCCGAAGGTTTTCCTTATCAGGACAAAATAGCATCTTGCAGCGTTTATGAAGTGTTGTGTGATGATAAAGTGTGCAGTGAAAAAGCAAATGAAAACATAAACATAGTCCTCAGATCATCAAGAGAATTTACAATTGAGCAAGGTGTTTCCGGCCCAACAATCATGCCTTATTCAGCAATTAATTATTTTGCTCAAGGACAGGATACATGGGCTCCGCCTCCACATGGAACATCCGGGGTACCTTCTTTTTATCTTGTTGACGGATCAGGAGATCCAATTATGTCGGGGGATCCAATTATGTCCGGAGACCCGATAATGATAGATAACGGCAAGCCTGTTTATTATGGCCAAACTATTAATGCAAATATGTATCTCGGGACATTTTCTATTGAAGGAAATATCATTCCCAGATTTTGGTCAATACTGGCATTTGAAGATGATGATGAATAGTGTGACTTTCTTCAGTTAAATGTATCAAACTTTCCTGAACTCAGTATGGTCATATCTTCCTTGATTTCCTGAAATCTATTGAGCATGGAATTGTACTCTGATTTTGTCTGCTCCATAAGTTCACTCATTCTTTCCATTTTCTGCTTGAACTTGATCTCATTTTCAAGTGTCGTTTTTCTCATGGATTCCTGAAATTCAGCGGCATAACCGGATAGTGTTACGCTGTATTCTTCTCTTTTGGCTGCAAGTTTTGCCGCCATTCTATCATACTCTGTCCTCAACACATCTCTGAAGTAAGCCATTGTATATTCAGTTTTAAGAGAGTTCACAAGCTCTTTAACAGAAACAATGGAATCAACTTTGTGAACATTTGAGCCGGCAAAAGCGAAACCATTGTCAAGATCACCTTTCCTCGCATTATCAAGTGCTTCAGAAATACAATATTTAGCATCTTTTGCACCGCAACTTTCAAGACATCTTGAAGGGCAACGGAAATGTTTTTTGACGCCGTCAG
>SLGQ01000296.1 GCA_007136595.1 Candidatus Sumerlaeota bacterium
CAACTTTAGTTATCAGACTGTCTTTGTCGGGAAAACCTTCCTTATCATAAAGAGTGATCGTTATTTCCGTATCTTCATCAAGAGCACCGGCAGGAACATAGACTTCAACTTCACCGTCATCAGTTTTGACAGTTCCTCCTTCAGAGGCTGAAACGGTTTTACTCTTTGTTGCTAACACCTCTCTGTCTCCAGAGTCTCCAGTGTCTCCAGTGTCTCCAGTGTCTCCAGTGTCCCCAGTATCTCCAGTATTTCCAGTATCTCCAGTATCTCCAGTATCTCCAGTATCTCCAGTATCTCCAGAGTCTCCAGAGTCTCCAGTGTCTCCAGTGTCTCCTGTGTCTCCACCTCCACACGAAACAAAGATAAGTACTGACAATAAAAGCATTGAAACCAAAATCTTTTTCATCTTAACCCTCCCACACAAAATTATCAAAAGGCAATTTCTTGCAGTTGACTTTACATCAAATTGTTTTTTAATTCAAGTTTTAGGAAGTCAAGCCACATGTGATCTCAGCAAAAAGTTTTTAAAACGACTGTGTCGCAAAAAACTCGTTATTTAATGAAACTTACCACTGATATTCAACAGAAGCAATATAGGCAAAGTTTGTAACTGTTGAACTTCCGCTCATCATGTAGGGACCGTTGATGAAAAAATCAAGGTTTATCATTGAAATAAAGGAAAATCCTTTCCAGTGAAATCCGTTTCCAAGATATGCACCGAAATCTTCATTTACCATATAATCTTTCTCTTTTGTATTGGCTACCAATGTCTTAGACTCATCGGTATATGCACTGAATCTTTTCAGAACTCCCGATTTTATTGAAAACCATTCAACAGGCAGAATATCCATCCCCATTGTAAGAAGGAACTGGATATCGCTGTTTGAGTCTGTTGTAACTTCATTGTTACCCGGAGCAAGTTCTTTGAGCTCAATATTCCTGTGAGAACCCCTTAAAATAAAGGCTGGGTGTATTCTAACCCATTCAAAAGGCTTAATAAGTGTTCCCGCTTTAAGATTCCAGAAATGTCTGTTATATTTAATTCCTCTGACTGATTCCCCTGTTGAGTTAAGTACCTTCTCCGAAAGAGGAAGGACACCGTATCCTCCGGAGAAAACGACATCCTGGATATTGGAAAGTTTCAATCCGGTTCTTGCATAAAATGAAAAATCTGCATTGCCGTCATAAGTAGTGGTTCTATCGTACTCAAAGCTACCTGTCGCTCTTTCACTTAACCACTGATAATTGAAAGCTAAACCAAAATCAAAGAAGAATCTGTCGGTACGGAAAGTTATTGAAGGTGTTATTTCCATTCTGTCTGTATTTATCTTGTGAGAGTTTTTCGTGTTGCCCGCACTTGACTCTTCATAGTATCTTCCCATAAGATGTCTGTATGTAAGACCTAAAGAAAGTTGACGGGTAACATTACCGGCAAGAGAAAAACCGAGAAGATGACTGTAGTCAGGCATATCCGGACCACCAGGCTGGAAAAAATCCATCAGGTTTCTGATACCGTAAGCCGATGATCTTGCCGGAGCATTTTCATACCATGCGGCAACCACCATACTTCTGTTTTCCATCAAAGGAAGTATCAATCCCCCTTTTGTAAAGTTGTAGTCTATGAAGGCGTAACCTTCTCTGTTTGCTGCAAGAACAGACGGAAGATAAGAACCGTCAGTCCTTTCATTGGTGTTGGAAAGAATCGGCAGCAACCCGAAAGTCGTTGTTCTTTCAACCACTTCATAAGATTGTCCCCAAAGAGAGAAAAAAGAAACTAAAACTAAAAAACTAAAAATGATCTTTTTCATGGACCCCTCCACTTTTAAAGTAAGAAAACAGCTACGGTTACACAAAAAAATGAAAAAAAGCAAATTTTTTGACAGAAAAACTTTAGCTTATATACTGAATTTGTGTTTATTTTTTTTGGATGACCAAAATGATATTTCTTCCCGGAACACATTCGATGATAATGCACAGTTTTCCTGACCGTAATTTTACGGAAGGAAACGGCTGACCCGGCTTTTTTTTAACATAAAAATTTATTTTACAGGAGAATATTATGGCTCAATATAAAAGTTATGAAGAAATTAATGACAAAATAAAAAAAGGGCGTGCGGTAATTCTTACTGCCAGTGAAATATCTTCTCTATCAAAAGAAATGAAACCATCTGAAATTGCAAAAAAAGTTGATGTTGTCACAACAGGTACTTTTGCTCCAATGTGTTCAAGCGGGGCTTTTTTGAATTTCGGACATACTGAACCGGCAATGAGAATGGAAGAAATTACACTCAATGATGTCCCTGCTTATGGCGGGATTGCAGCAGTTGATGCATATATCGGGGCAACGGCTGAAAAACCGGGAAACATTGAATATGGCGGTGCTCATGTAATCGAGGATCTTATCAACGGGAAGGGGGTCTATCTGAAGGCGAAAGGGAAAGGTACTGACTGCTATCCCGGCAAAAGGTGGGAAGGATACATAAACAGGGAAAGTATCAACGAAATGATCATGTTCAACCCCAGGAACGCCTATCAGAACTATGCATCGGCAGTTAACGGAAGTGACAGAACCATCTATACTTACATGGGAGTTCTCTTACCCGGATTTACAAACTGCACTTACTCTACAAGCGGAGAACTGAGCCCTCTTATCAACGATCCTGATTGCCGTACCATAGGAATTGGAACTGCAATATTTCTAGGTGGAACAAGAGGTTTCATATCAAGTGCCGGAACTCAGTTCAACAAAGGAAGGGAGAAGAATTCTGCCGGAATTTCAATGGGTCCCGCTGCAACAATAGCGGTAACGGGTGATATGAAAAAAATGAACAGTGAATTTATCAAAGCAGCTGTTTTTGAAAAATACGGAGTTACCCTTTTTGTAGGAATAGGTATCCCTATCCCCATGCTCGATGAAGAAATTGCAAGAAATGTGGCAATAAAAAACAGCGAAATAGAAACTTACATTTACGATTATGCAAATTCAGGGGAGATCATCAGAAAAGTTAACTACGAAGAGCTTCAAAGCGGAATCGTTGAAATCCATAACAAAAAAGTTAAAACTGCTCCTTTATCAAGCATCAGCAAAGCCATTAAAATATCTGAGTTGTTGAAAAAAAGTATTTTTGACGGCAGCTTCAGGATTACCAGACCGGCAGAAATGTTTGATATGTTTCCTGCACAACTGAAAAAACTTGGAGCAACCACAGGAGGGATAAAATGAAAAGCAGACTGGTATTAAATTTTTCAACTGAACTTGCCGACACACCGGTAACCTTTTCACTTGTTAAAGACTACGGACTTTCTATAAACATACTTAAAGCTGAAATACTTCCCGGCAGAGGGGGAGAACTTCTCATAGAAGTTGAAGGGACAAAAAACGGAATTTCACAAGGAATTGAATTTCTCCAAAGTAAAGGAGTAACAGTAGAAGGGATTGATAAAAGGATAAAATTCAATGAAAATGACTGTGTGAGTTGCGGTGCCTGTACCGCAGTTTGCTTTTCAGGTGCTCTCCAAATAAAAAGTCCCGATTGGGAGTTGGAGTTCGATCTTTCAAAATGTGTTGTCTGCGGACTCTGTGTAAAAGCATGCCCGCTTAAACTTTTTGAGATATCTTTTGGAGGCTGAACCCCTAGATAACATTGAGGAAATAGGTGAGCACAGTTTTTATGAAGTTAAGCTGGGCACAAACCTTACCTTTGAGTTAACAAATTTATTTAATAAAAGTCTGCCGGGACACCAAAATAATATGGGTCTTTATTATCAATTACTGCTTCTCGAACATAAGCAGTTCTTCTTTTCTGAAAACAATTAA
>SLGQ01000171.1 GCA_007136595.1 Candidatus Sumerlaeota bacterium
ATAATTGCAACAAGGATTCCATTCTTTTTAAGAAGAGCAATCGCAAGAGAAACAAACCCGGAATACAAATTCACGGTTTCTATTCCGGCAAGTTTCAGAAGTTTTCTGTGTCTTGAAGAACTTAGGATCTTTTTATACGGAGGGTTCATAATACAGTGAGTATATCTTCTAACTTGCTTTCTCCACAATCCATCAGATTCCGAAACATCTTTTGAAGCTTCTTCAATAAAATCTTTTTCCAAAACCTCATATTCAAAATCAATTGATTTTTCAACCATCCTCCCTGAAGATATCAACATGTTTTGTTTCAGATATTTGATCATAGTTGGATCAATCTCATAGTTGAACGATTTTACCTTTTTTACTTTTTTCCATTTTTCAACAACTGACAAAAAAGCAGAAGTCAAGCTACCTACACCTGAACCCGGATCTAAAAGCAAAAGTTCTTTCTCATTACTTTCAGGAAACAACGAAGCCATGAACTCGCAAACTGATGCAGGTGTCATATACTGTCCAAAAGAATCTTTTTTTTCCGCACAAAGACAACTGTTTGCAATTCGTCTAAACCGATCTGCACAATAAATCAATGACTCTGTGTCAAGGTTTCTTTTATTTTTAAAGACTGTTGTGTTAACCGTGCTACTCAACTTGCTCCTCGATTATTAAAGTCCTCAAACTCACAAGTTGAATAAATATAACTTTTTGGCAAGGATTAATCAATTAAAATGTTAATATCCTATAAAACTTGAATTCGGTATTGTTTTTGATAAACTTGAATCAACTGAATATGGTGAGATATGGGAAAATTCAAGGGCTTTTTACCAGCTTTAATAATTTTCACTGTTTATTTTCTTATAGGCACAAAAGGTGTTTTCTATATCCCTTTGACTGCTTTTTTCCCCCTGTTTCACTACTATTTCATCATTTCTCTTTTTCTGTTTGTTCCACTATATCTCTATACATCAAAAAAGAGCTATCCTTACCCTGAACAACTGAAGTTTCTCCCATTTCTTATCTTTCCTGCCGCCATGCTTCTGTGGGCTTTTTACTATGGATACCACTATATGAAGTTTGTCCCCTATCCTGCTGACGGAATCAACTATCTCTGGCTTTCAAAACTCATTTCTCACGGAAAATTCTATCTGGAACTGCCTGAATTCAGTGAACACTACCACAATCACTTTATATCAAGTTATCGTGAAAAATATGCTTCTGTATATCTACCCGGATTCAGCATTTTTCTTGCACCTTTTTCAAGAATGGGAATTGCATTTCTTGTTAACCCTGCACTTGCCGGGATCAACACCCTTCTTGTGGGGAAACACGCATTAAAATTAAAGGATACGACTGCAGCCATTATCGCCATGTCTCTTTTCCTTTTTTCATCTGTTCATATTGTACACGGTGGAATGTATTTTTCTCACCATTTTGGACTCTTCCTTGTCCTTTTATCTTCTTATATTTTAGTTCATAAAGAAAAAACTATCAAAAACATTTTGATCTGCGGGCTGATAATTGCACCGACACTTTTAATGAGACCACAAAATGCAATATATCTCTATTTTGCATTTATCATTTATCTCTTTATAACTGAGAAAAAAATCAAGTATCTGTTTTTCTTCACAATACCCTTTGTTTTTTTCGGTTTTATCCTCATGGGTTACAATATGCTCTTCACCGGGAACCCTTTTTATTTTCTTCAGGATGCCTTTTTTGATGTTCTGCACCATAGAAAACTTTGTCACCGTCCCGGTTTTGGAAAAGGGTGCTATAATGTTTTTGGCGACACACTTCCTGCCGAAGGAACTAACTTCAAATTTTTAATGGGTATAACCTTTCTTCGACTCAACAACTTTCTGTTCCGAATCACTGCCCATCCAGGATTACTTCTTTTTGCTATCCCGGCTGTTTTAAAAAAACCGGGGAAATATTTTCTATATTATTTTACTCCGCTTCTGGCGGTTTTTTCATACTTTTTCTTTTATATTGAGGGGAATATCGGTGGTCCGAGATATCTTATGGAATCGGGAGCTTTGCTTCTCATAGTTGCAGCATGCGGAATGTCATGGAGCATTCAAAAACTGTCACAAAGAGGAGTAGCCGGAAAAATTGGATCAGGAGCGATCATCAGCTTTATCTTTTCTTCATTTATTTTCTTTTCATTTGTCTTATTTCCAAACAGCACCGCTACTCTCCCTTATGAAACCGCTCCTCACATCCAAATAAAAAACATTATAAAAAACAACAACATAAAAAACTCAATAGTTCTTTTACCATTTGTTTTTGAATATCATCCCCACTCAATACTTACAATTCAGGATAACCCGCCTCACGACAAACACGGAAATTTGATAGTTTATTCTTTAAACATTCCCCAAGTTGATGTTTTTCTTGATGATAACCTGAGAAAGTATCACAAAGGATCACAATATGAAACTGTGTGGATCTTTCATAAAAAAGGCTATGATTTTCACGCTGAAGAAATAGGTTTTTTGGAAAATGATGACCGTTTCGTGGTCGAATTTGAAGCAAAAGGGATCCCTTCAAGCGGACTTCCTCACTATGTCATAGGTATTCCCCCTCAGTTTTACGGAGCTAAATACGGCATCCCTGAACCGGGAAACATCCCATTCAGATTTATGGGGTTACTTGTAGAGTTCAAAGAAGGGAAAGAAAACTGGTACGAATTCCAACATTCAGTCATAAACAGCGGATCATACAATTTTAAGCTTGGATATGTTGCTCCGGCTTGTGCCACCGGCTTTACCATTGAAATAAACGGAAATAAAGTTTTATCTACAACTCCTGAAATTGACCCTCTGAAAGTACAGATAGTCCAATTTGGGGGTGAGCTTCAAAAAGGGAGAAACAGATTCCGGATACTACCGCAGAAAGATGGATGTGTCATACTTGATTATCTTGATATAGCTTTGCACCCTTAATTGAATACATGAAAATAACATTGATTTTACTGACAAATTACCCTGGGAACTGTTTTTGCTAAAATAATTATGTTGATTTTCAGGGAGGTGAGAGGATGAAAGGTTTTTTATCAGTTCTTTTGGTTATTGCGGTTCTTGTTTCAGGTTGTTCTGAAGGTTCTAAAATTACAGACAAGGATTTAGTTCCGGACAAAGATGAAGTCGAAGATGAAATTGAGATTGACGATCAAGAGATTGACAACAATGATGTTGATGAAATCCCTGATGATTCAGGAAACAGCACTTCCGACATTATTAACAACGGACTTGATGAATCTTTTCTTGAACCGTCAAGAGGTTTCGTTATTAAAATGGTTGCCCCTTTTCTTCCTGAAACTCCTTCGAGCAGTGAACTGAAAGATGATGAAAAGCCGTTTGTTCTCAAAGGTGAGCTTACAGACGAATCAGGAAACAAATATGTTTTTTCCAATATTGACAATGCCTTCGGATCAAATTATGAAGGTTATCTCTATGTATCTGCGGCAAGCGAATATGTCGGACAAACTTATTACTCCATTGTAATACTTCCAACTATCGAAACATTGGATTGGATGGTATCAAATGACAGTGATACAATAAATTCAACATTTTTCTATCTTTATGCTTACAAAAACGATTTCATTGACAATAAATTTTTCAGAATGTGCCCCGATGCTATTCCCGATCCCGGCAGAGATAATCTTTTGAGGGTTTATACCGAAGACGGGAACTGGAAAATTGATGAAACTTTCGGTTTAATGGTGAACAGCTACCTCACTTTTGATAAAAAAGCTGTCACAACATTTTTTGGAAATGAACTTCACAAACTTTGTTACTGCTATGAATTAAACGGTGG
>SLGQ01000166.1 GCA_007136595.1 Candidatus Sumerlaeota bacterium
CAGAGTTTTTTACCCGGCTAGGCTTGATATAGGTTATCTTGTCTTCCCAGCCAAGCGATAACAGTCTCGTGCTGACAGCAAGTTCCGATGCTGTAAGTCCAGGAGACACATCATCATCATTGCTTCCCGATATCACAAACGCAACATTACCTTCGGGAACAACTTTGCCCTCTACAACAGGTTCATCAAAAAACCAATTCAGAATCTTCTCAAAACTATTCACACCTATAGATGTATAACTATAAGGATTATATGTGTAGATCACCCCTTTTCCACCGCTTGCAGAGTGTTCCCGGTAAAATGCTGTTCTGCGGGCGGCACTTTCACCATTTCTGCCAATGTCCGTCCAGCCGATGGGATAATCCGAGGATATCCAGTATGTCGTTGTGCCTGAAGTTTGAGCTTGTAGTACAATGTTTGAACTGTAACCGTCAAAATATGCTTCATTTCTGTAAATTAGAAAATTATAGTTGGGCACTTGTGAAGATAAAGTGGAGGATACTGAACCCCAAACTCCACCCATGACCTTTCCTGCATTATAGAGCAGCATTACGCCTCTGCCATCTTCAATAAGTGAGTTAACAAGTTCACTGGACAGGGCATTCTCTTCTGTTGCAACAAAAACTTTTTCCGAGCTTTCCTGTATTGCAACGACTTCTGTTGAATTAATTGTATTGACAGCAAACCCTACATTCCTTAATTTGTTAACAACTGTAGATTCTCTTCCAGTTGGCTCCAACTTATTCAACATTACAACAAGTATTTGAAATTCTTTGCATACTCCAAATAGATTACAGCCAAACCCTTCTTCACAATGGTCATTTTCAAGACACTCCACGCAACCTGATCCATTCCAGAGAAAATCGTTATTACAACCGCAAGAATAGTAATATCCCTGAGATGTACAAACACCGTCACTAAACTCTATTTCCTCACAGGGATTAGGGGTACAGGGATCTTTTATCTCTTCATCTCGACAACAAATAACACCGGCAACATCAAAAGAGTTGTCTATATTATTGCAAGGAGGAACATCAATTTTTGAATTATCGTCTGCAAAAGGGGTATCTTCCCACACAATGGGGCAAATTGCAGAGGGTGCTTTATTACATTTTTTGCCACAACAAACTGGCTCCGCTCCATTTTCACCTGTTATATCATTGCAAGGATATGGCGGATTATACTTGCACTTATTGTTTGTAACACTTGAGGCGGCAACGAATTTTGCTTCACCACCCAATGTTCTGCACTCATTTGAAGAAATTTTTGCTGATAAATCATCAGGCATTCCATTATCCATGCATATTCTCCAGCCTGGAGCACAAAGGTCAGCTGGGGAATCACACTTTTTATTCAAATCATTACCACATGCTTTATTTGTTTTAGGGTTTCTCAAACTTTGTTTGTCCCATTCTCCTGCACAAGATGCAATCGAAGGGAATTTTTCTATATCCAAAAATCCATCTCTTTTACCATCAGAACACCCAACAACAAAAACATCCACAGTATCTCCAGTATCTCCAGTATCCCCGGAATCTCCGGTATCTCCGGTATTCCCAGTATCTCCGGTATCTCCAGTATTCCCAGTATCTCCGGTATTCCCGGTATCAGAAGACGGAATACATTTATTGTTTACACATAAATAACCGGAAGGACAATCAAATGATGTTGCACATTCAATATTTGAAGTTTCTTTTACACCATCTTTTTCGTTAGTTTCGTAACAGCTGGAAGCGAACATTGAAGAAACAAAAATGACTAAAAACAAAAGTTTCCCTTTTTTCATTAGATATCTCCCTGAAATACTGTCACCATCTTCCCATTCTGAATCCCCACCCGATATTTATATCCCAAAAATGAGCATATGCTTTCGTATCTCTGTCTTCATAAAAACCACCTTTCATTCCCAAAACGAATCCTTTGCCAAAAACAAAACCCGTATTAACTCCAAGACCTTTGGGGCTAAAATGACCTATCCATATCTGGGGATGCCAGTATATTGTCGCATAAAACCACCTTACAGGTCTAAAATTAAACCCATGCATCATTCCTAAGGACAAGTTATCAATCGTTTTTTCTTCGTTTGTTTCTTTGTCTGTAAACATGAATTTTTCTGTGTTTACATTAAATGTTAGTCCTGACAAAAGAAATAGCCAGTCAGCTACATGAATAGAGTTGGTGTCAAATGATATTGAGGCAGAAACACCAAATGGAGCACCTTTAAAAACAGCACTTTCCTTTTCATTCTTCATTAACTCACTAAAAAAACCCTCTCTCGAATAGAAACGGAAAGACGGATAAGATAAATGAATATCTAAGCTGTTCTTTACATTGATCCTTTTACTGCTGCTATGGTGTCTAGTTGGAGTGTAAGAGGAAGAAGGTCTGTGAGTTCTGGAAGTTTGAGGAGGGGTATATGTCTGCTTTTTTGGCGCGGATTGGGCTTCAAGAAACTTTATCCTCATTTTATAATATTCATTCGCTTCAACAATAAATCTGTTCACCCTTATTTTCGGGTTGATGGACATTGCTTTTTTAATCAACCCTATTGAACGGTCCATATACTCCGTGGCTTCAGATACTTTATCCTTTAACAACAGCTCAATCCCGTGATTCCAGAAAATTCCTGCAAAAAACACATAAGCTTCGGGGAAAATATCGTCTCTCACTCTCATTAGTTTATCAATTTGTCTTTCATACGACATGCCAGTGATCATCCTTGTTCCGATTTCGGACCACAAAGAAACAACTTGCCATCTATCTGTTGAAAATTCTCTTGAAGCTTTTTCAACATACCCCCCTCTCAACACCTCTTTATACCGATCTAAAATTAACTGTGCAGGAATGGTCAAGTTATAGTTCTCTGCACCTGATATCCCGGCATGTATCACTCCTACCAACCTGTTATTCCCGTCTACGACCGGACCTCCGCTATTTCCAGGATTTGCTGTAGCATCGATCTGTATCTTTCGAATTATTTCATTTTGTCTGGTTCTGCTTTCATGCCATCGATTTATTACACCACTTGTTAAAGAGACATCATGTTGTTTTGCATCAATCGGAAAGCCCCATAACCAAACTTTTTCACCTCTTTTCCATGTAGTGTTAATAGTATTTTCATTAAGATTGAAAACTTTCCCTCCCCATTTTATATCAATCTTTAAAAAAGCAATGTCATTTTCTTCATCTGAATAAACTATCACCGCTGGAAAAGTTCGTTCCATGTTTCTCAGTTTGACAGATATACTTTCAGATTTTTCTCCGTTAATGTTTACGACATGTGCATTAGTAACTATCAGTCCATCACGGGATATTAAAAAACCACTTCCATGTGATAATTCGGGCTCTGCAATGGGAATAGTTAATTTGCCATCATCACTTTTGTAATACCTTACATCCATCATACCAAATGAATATATTTTTACAGTAGCGTCCTCCCATAATTCATGATCCATATTTGCATACAGGAAAATAGTTGTAAAAAAAATCATTAGAAAGACGATTCTTTTCCTCATGTGAACTCCTTTTAACTACGGTCTTTTTTAGCTACCAAATTTCAAGCATGGAAATAATAACATCTTGGCAAATAAAAATCAAAACTTTAGTTTAGATTGTCACCTCCCTGTAACCACAAATGGTGCCCAGAAAATAGGGTTGGGGTGTTTTTTCATCAGTTTAAGTTTGGCTTTTCTCATGGCTTCTACTGTGTCGGGATTTTTCATCCGTTCTTCCATGAAGTATTTCATGAGTTTGATGGTGACAGTGTCTTCAACTTCCCAGAGTGTAAGGACAAGAGAGTCACTTC
>SLGQ01000246.1 GCA_007136595.1 Candidatus Sumerlaeota bacterium
TGAAAGGAAAACTCCGCAAAAATCTGCATCCCGGGGAAAAAGAGCGGGTGCCCGTCCAACAAAGAATGAATCAAAAAAATAGAGTAGAGGTTTGTTTTGAAAAAAGTTTTTTTTAGAATTGCTGTAACCGGCATCGTTTTATTTTTCACAGGAACTGTTTATGGGTCCGCTTCTTTTGATCTTTCTCCGGCAGATCCCGGAAAAGTTGCATTGATACTTTATGATATTGAAGCGGGGAAAGAAGTTGTTTCAATAAACGCTGATACTCCCCTTTACTATGCATCAAACCTTAAGATGCTTACAACTGCATCGGCTTTGCATTATCTTGGAGGGGGATTCAGATACTATACTATGTTTGCTTTTGACAGCTCGGAAGGGACTCTTTATATCAGAGCAATGGGTGACCCTGAAATGGTGATCGAAAAAATGTGGGTACTTGCCAATGAATTGAAAAACAGAGGGGTTGCCGGTATAAAAAAAGTGGTCATAGATGATTTTATGTATGGAGAAAAAGGGTTTGATTTTGTTGAAGGGGGAAGATTCGGAGACAATGCCTATCTCGCCCATGTTTCGCCCATAGGATTGAATTATAATGCTGTTGAAATTACCATTGAAGCTGATGAACCGGAAAAACCTGTAAATGTAAGGCTTACTACTCCGGGACCACACTTTGAGATAACTAACTCGGCTGTGGGGATAAAAGGCTCAGGAAACAATATTGTCGTGGGAGCTGTTCCAAAAGACGGCAAAACAGAGATAGTTGTAAGAGGGAGTCTGGGTGTTAACAGGCAGAGTCCGGTGAAAATTTACAGAAGAGTTGCCTATCCTGCAAACCATTATATTGAAACGCTCCTCTTTTTAATGGGAGAACAATCTGTTCCGATAGAAAGAAGGAGACTTGTCCGTTGCGATATGATCAGGGCGGACAGGATTAATTACACTCACAAAAGTAGTGCCATGCGGGACATTCTTACAACTATGAATAGATACTCTTCAAACTATATCGCTGAATGCATTCAGTATTTTATGGGTGCTGTTCTGAGAGGTGATCCCAAGCAGGGAGTTGAGCTGATGAAAGAATACGCCCTTACTCATCTTGGAGAAGAGGTTGACATAGTTAACGGGAGTGGACTTGGTAATGATAAAAATAAACTTCCGGGAAGTTTTTACCTGAAGCTTCTTCAAAAGTTTCATAATGACAGATATGGTCTGATCGATTTCTTTTATTCAATGCCGGTAATAGGGGAAGATGGTACGCTCCAAAAGGCTTTGTTTGACAATGGTTGTCTTGGGTGTATAAGAGGAAAGACAGGTTCTTTGACCGGTGTCACTGCTCTTTCAGGGATAATGAGAGCAAAAAGCGGCAAAGTTTATTTATATGTTTTTGCTGTAAATGAATTCCCTGCCCAAAGTTTTAGGGTGACATGGAATTTCAGAGATAAGATAATGCGTCAAGTGTGGGAAAATTACTAATTGAAGTAAGACTCGGTGATTATGAAGATTAAAGGTTTTATAACAATTTTTACCATTGTTTTAACAGGTTTAATTGTTGCTTTTTTTCTCTGTCTGTCCGCCGGCGAAAAAGGTCCTCCGGTTAGAAAAAGTGAAGATGTTTTCAGGAGATGGATAGAGCATCAGGAAATAAGAGAAGATGTTAATTTCCTTGATCTAAAAAAAAATATAAACCCACAGTTCATAGAATATTTTGTAAAACTTATGCCTTCTGATATTCTTCCTCAGCTTGAATTCATATTCCCGGGGACCTTGCTTTACAGTGAGATGGATGAAAAATATCTTGCTGAAATAACTAAGCATGTTAAAACGATGTACCGGTTTATGGAAAACGATATTCCCCGTTTCACAGGTTATCTTCTTGCAAATAATTTTGCAGGAGAGGCAACTAACTTGAGGGAAGAAAAAGAGATCAGAGATGTTGACGGAAGTTCGATAAACCGGAAATACAGAAGATTCATGGAAGCACTCCTTTATGATGAAGACAGTTTGAAGTTCAGATATTCAATGAGCAGCATTGCTAACAGATTTTTTGAGTATTGTTTCTACCCCGGAACATTTAAACATTTTTCACATGTTCACTCAATTGAAGCAAACCGTCCGCTTGTAAGGATGCTTTATGAAGTTATATGGTATTATCTTGCAAGGACAGAATGGAATTCCTGGCACATCAATACCTTGTCAAATGTTAAAAAGGATTATGAAAAAGGGAAAGAAATAGTTTATGTTGCAGGTGGTGATGACATTTTCCAACTTATATCTAACGGAGTTTACCGCATCCGCAACATAGATCCCATATATCCGACACAAACCAAATATTATGCTGACGGATGGGATTTTCTTGCTGTGGGGAAGGGTGAAAACGGCGGGATAAATGACAGGATAGTTTTTAACGACCCCCTGAATAAAAATAAAAATATTGTGATGAGAAGGGTCTCTTATGAAGAACATGGTGTTTTGCTCAGGACAGAACCGATAAAAGGGGAAAGAGTGACTGTGCCAAGAAGCACTACTGTATGGAATATTGAAAATAAAAACGGAGAAAAGCTGGGGACATACACTCTTGAAAGGCGTTTTGTCAGCCAGGAAGACTTTAAATCCGATCCGGGCAAAGCCATATTGATGTCATTTAACGAACTTTATTTTATTATGACAAATGATGTTGAAAGCTGGGGGATAGATCCCCATCTTTTTGATAAAGATATAAAGATGCATATTAAGCAGCTCCGGTCTCCGATAGATTGGCAGGTGCTTATGAACATAAGAAAAATACAGGAATCCGATTTTCCTAACAGGTTCGGTTCTTCTGTTATAAACGATTAGGTGAAAGATGCAGATAATATCAGTATGGCATTTGGTTGAGTCGGGAAGGACACTTAGAATAAACTGCTCTAGTGCTGTACCTTCCAGAAAAAATGCTGTGGTTTTCACAAAAAAAGTATTTCCGGGACACAATATAACAGAGGATATAAGGATAGCTTCAAGAGAAGTTGCTTCTTTAATGAGACTCAGGAAATACCTTGTTTTGTCACCCGGAACAAGTGTTGTTACCGGACCTTTTTCAATAGCTCCCGTTGATATGGAAAAAAATGGTGCCGTGACCAATCTTTTTATTAATGAAAAATATTATTTTCTCTCATTTATCCCCGATATAATCAAGACCCTGAGAAAAGAAAGTCTCCTTCTCATCCCGGCATCTTCCCAGTACTTCAAAGAAGATTCATTAAGTAAAGTTATTGAATTTATTAAATCTTCCATGGCGATGTCTGTTGTCCTTTCAGGCGAATATTCAGATTGCTGGTACGATGAAATAAAAAAAATATGTAAATGTACCGTTGCCAACGAAGTTACCCAGACCAAACTTTTTTGAAGTAGCGGAATCTTACAGAAGAATATTTATTGAAAGAAGAACCTATAAAAAACCTATCACAGGCATAATAGCCTGAAAACCTCCAAAAAAAATTGAAATGATCAGAGCTTTTTTGAAGAGCTCTTTTTTAGGTATGGAAATTCCGGATGCTATGCTTACGGCAAAAGCATCTGTTGCCAGACTGAAAGCTATGAGAAATATATAAGTAAAAGAAAAATGCATAACCCTCTTCTTAAAATTTCATAGACTTGACTTGCTTTGCCAAACCTTTCCGCCGTCATTTATATAGCTTATTTGAAACATCTTTTCAACAGAATTTTTTGAGAAAAATCTTGGGATATGGGAACAGTTGAATAATCCGGGTTTTAATTCCATCGAATTCGATGGGTTTAGAAA
>SLGQ01000319.1 GCA_007136595.1 Candidatus Sumerlaeota bacterium
CAAACAAACCCCGAAGCCTTAATATCAAAGATGCAGAACCGTTCTTTGGAAAACTCTGAGATTTTCCCTTGAGATTAATTTCGTTTCTATAAAACCCGCACCTTTTAAAATTATTGTCATAGGCCTCTGAAACCGGCAAATGTTCTCCTGAAGTCAAATAAAAAAGTGGTTCCATTTCTGTTTTTTTATACTCTGATGCCACCTTTTTCCATTTCAAACCATAACTTCCGGATTTCTGCTGCATCATGGCAACTGCTGACAATACAGGAGCTCCGTTAAATTTGTATGTTTTTATAAGATTCTGAAATTTTTGAATGTTTAAAAAACTACCATTGACCTCTATCCAGTCAAGAATTTCATCAAAAAGCCGGGCATCATATCTTGCAACACTAAGAGAAAAAAGGATAATTGCCTCCGGATCGATTATCCTTTCATCATGTTTTTTCACTTGACCTGAAACACCAAGCTCTGACCATCTGTCCCACAAAAAATCAAGTGTTTTTAAAACAAGTTCTTCTCTAAATTTTGTCACAGAGATACTCATATCCAAAATGCTCCAGAAATTTTTTTAACACCATTTTATAACCTTCTGACGGGTCTTGGGTCATACTCCATTTTGCCGCCATCAATATTTCTTCATCTGTTGGATTCAACTGCATTAAATCATTTGTATGATATCCGCCGAATCTGTCAACAGATGCAAAAAGTTTAAAATGAATTTGATCCAGTCTGCCGATAAAATAAAGAGTGAGCTTTGATCCAACTTCATGTTTTATTAAACGGACAGCAAAACCTTCCGGCAAGCCACTCCTGAACAATCCGCCGTCTCCTTTGCTTGGACCATTATTGAGCCAGTTTTCATCAAGACCCAGATCTGCGGCAACAGTTTTTACTTCTTTCAAAAGAGATTCCGGCATTGGTTCAGGATCAACCAAAACCCCATGTTCATCAATTAAAGCAACAACATCTACATCCTTGGTAGTTCTTTCAACCAACCTTGTTGCAATCAAAGAAGTCCCCCCGCATATAACAAGATTAAAACGGGGAGCATCATTCAAATCCAGCCTTTCGTTAAGAAGCTTGAACGCTTCATTTAAATCTGATAAAGAGTGTTTTTTCATACCTAATACCACTAAAGTTCAGTGGTATTAATACACAATAACTTCTTTTTGTCAAGAAAAATTAATCTTATTCAGCAAAGAATATAAAGATTATCGGTGAATAGACAACAAAACGGTAAAGAATTATTTCAAAACATATAATTTTTCAACAAACATTTGAACCGGCTGATAAAAACGAATGGGCTCACAGCTCCTTATCTCCTTTTCTCGGTCTTTTCCTTAACTCATAATATTTTTTCATTTCACTTTCCGGAAGGGCAAGAAATACTTTTTTTAAAAACTCTTTAAATTCATTAAGAAAGTAATATATCGGATTCCACATGAACATCCTCGTTTTTCCTTTGTTCATGGAAACAAAAAGCCCGGCATCCTCAAATTTTAATAGCTGTTTCTGGATCACATTAAGAGCAATCCCCGAAAAAGAGGATATTTCACTTGCATACCCTTCGTCAAAAGCATAAACAAAGAGCAAAACAGCCTCGGCTGACTTTCCGCCAAAAAGTTTGTCTATCATTTGCCACCTCCATACAAGGTGTTACAACCTATCATAAAGGTGGATGAATGTCAATTGTTTTTGCCTATAAGCACTTTTTTTATCACCTTTTTCGGGATGTTGTTCTAGTACCTTAATTGACTGTACTGAAAATCATTTTTATTTTGAAGAATTGAAGCGGACAATTTTTTCCCAATCAATTTCTCCACTATCCATACAAAATTCATTGGAAAACTCTTTTGTAAACTTGTTAATCATTTTAGAGTATGATTTTTGAAATTCTTCATTTCTTTCTTTAGCTTTATGCCCCAAAGGTTCAATTATTTCAGTATAAAGCTCTTTGTTGCCTGAAATAAATTCCCAAAATCTCTGGCCGCAATATTTGAAATGCGTTCCGTAATCCCACTTTTTTGATTTTCCGTAACAACAGCCATTAACTGCGATAATCTGCAAGTTTGAATTGCTTGTTCTTAGCGTTTTTTTTGCGGTATTAAAATCATTAACCATTTTAGCAATTTGAGAAGAGTTGCCCCAATTAGGGCCAGACTTAATACTCACAATATGCCGATTTCCATCCTTGTCAAATTCGAGATCAATGCCTGTAATTCCTGATTTTCTCCCACCATATACTTTTTCATTAATGAAAATAGCCAAACCTTCTAACCAGTCTCCAAAAATTGTTTCTTCATTTGAAGAAATATAAGCATCAACAATTCCACGAATAATCTGTTCAGATGTTGTTACATTTTTTGCTTTAAACAGATAGGGATTTTTTCTTTTTAGAACATTCTTCAACTTTAAACTATCAATACATTTAATTCTTTTTTGATGAAAAACTCCTATGTTTTTCTCAACATAATCAACTACGCTTTTTAGGTTTAACTTTTTCATACTCGGGCTCCTTTTCAAATAAATAAAGCTCGACTGGCAACAATTCTTTTCTCACCATATTTACATATTCCGGAACTATATCAATTCCAATAGAATTTCTTCTCATTCTGTTTGCAACAAAAAGAGTCGTTCCTGAACCCATAAATGGATCAAGAACTGTGTCTTTTTCTTTAGTAAAAAGTTTTATAAACCATTCTGGAAGTTCATGAGGAAATGCGGCACTGTGGTTCTTGTTATTGCATTCTGTTGCAAGGTGCAAAACATTTGTGGGGTATGCTTTTTCCCTTTCGACCCAGTTTGCAATTTTCTTGCCAAATCCGCTTCCAACCTTTGAATTATCACGAACCATATCCGTTTCAGAAAGGTTTTTCAGTCTTGTTTTCGCCCATTCACCTGTTGGAACCATTACTTCATCCTGATACATGTTAAATTTTCTATCTTTGTTAAATTGAAGAAGCCGTTCCCATGCATCTCTGAATCTGTTGGGCCATTTTCCAGGGTAACAATTTTTTTTGTGCCAAATAAACTCTTCAGTCCACAGCCAACCCTGTTTTCTCATTTCAAGAATAAGCTCCATAACATAAGTACTTCTTTCTCCTTGAACCACCTTCTCTTTTATATTTAAAACAAATGTTCCAGTCGGCTTTAAAACCCTTAGAAGTTGCTTTGAAACCGGAAGAAACCATTCAACATATTTTTCAGGGCGAATTCCACCGTAAGTATTTTTTCTCTGATCTGCATAAGGAGGAGAAGTTACTATTAAATCAACAGAGTTTTCTTCCAGAAGTTTCAGTTTCTCTTTGCTGTCACCAAGAATAATATCTGTCCTTATTTCCACTCCGTAACCGGCATTTACTTCAGTTTTAGATGATCTCATATGAAACGACCCTCCATTAACACACCCAGAATAATATCTGACAATTCCATTTTAGTTTTCGTGCTAAAACAATCAACTTTATTTTCAACCTCTCAAGAAAAATCTTGTATCTAACAGCACTTTATATCCTTTTCCCGGTCTTTTACTTAAGTCATAAATATTTTTCACTTCCCCTTCAAATACTCGGCGGCGTTTTTGACGGTTGTGCTGTCAAGTCCAAGCATTTCAGAGATTTTGAGGGCATCGCTGGTTATGTGGTCGGGGGTGTCGGGGAGAACTTCATATTTCATGAAGCTGTTGATGAGCCTTATTCTTTCGATAAGTGTGTAGCTGTATTCTTTTTTGTACCATTTTTCATATTCGTCTCTGTCAAGTCCTTTCATTCTGTAAAAACTG
>SLGQ01000261.1 GCA_007136595.1 Candidatus Sumerlaeota bacterium
AAAAAAAATGAGTTAATTAAAGTTGTTTTTTTTTTGAAAAAAAATTAGAAAAACTCAAAAATTGATCGCACGACAAAATTAACATCCTTTATTTCAAGATGTTCTCCAATGGGGAGAGAAAGTAAAAATGGAGAAAAAGAAACTGCTTTATAGCCTTTACAGTATTTGTAATGTGATGTGAAAGCCGGTTGTTCGGGGAGTGTCACCGGATAATGGATCCCATGTTCAATGCTTTTTTTATTTAAATGTGTGATCAACTTTTCTCTGTTTTTTACTCTGATCGTAAAAAGATGCCAACTGTGACGGATATCATCTCCGCTGATAAATGGTAAAGATATGTCACTGATGGGTGAAAGTTGATCGATGTATGCCGATGCAACGATATTCCTTTTTTCTATCCATTCATCAAGGTATTTAAGCTTTACATTTAAAACAGCCGCCTGAATGGTGTCCATTCTTGAATTGAACCCCGGAATTTTGTGAACATACTTTTCAGTTCTTCCATGATTGGAAAGGAGAGATGCTTTTTCAGCTATGTCAGGGTCGTTCGTTATAATTGCTCCGGCATCTCCTGCTGCTCCCAGAACTTTGCCGGGATAAAAGCTGAAAGCAGATGCTATTCCGAAATTCCCCGTTTTTTTTCCATTTATTTCGGCTCCGTGAGCTTGTGCCGCATCTTCGATCAAAAATATATTGTGTTTTTTGCAAATTTTTTCCAGTTGATTCATTTTTGCAGGTTGTCCGAACAAATGAACAGCTATGACGGCACTTACTTTTTCCGACAAAAGGTTTTCAACACTTTGCGGAGATATGTTATGATCGTCATCAACATCGGCAAAGATAACCTTTAAACCGTTGTTTATAACAGCTTCGGCAGTTGCAATGAAAGTATTTGCCGGAATGATGACAGAACTTCCGGCAGGAAGATCGAGAGATTTTAAAATAATGGTAAGGGCATCGGTGCCGTTTCCGCAAGAAACGCAATGTTTCGCACCTGTATATTTTGCAAAAGATATTTCAAACTCTTTAACTGCTTTTCCATTTATGTAGTCACTCCCGGTAAAAACATTTTTAACAGCTTCATCTATTTCTTTTTCGATCGCTAAGTACTGCCTGTTCAAATCAAGAAATTTTATTCCCAATGTTCCCTCCGCAAACTGGTAACGGATAATTATAGGTTAAAAAAAGATATAGTCAAAAGAAAGATTTTCTTGACATTGCTCTTCAAATATGAGTTAGATAAATAGAAGTTTTTGATAGTAGATAGGTAAAGCAATGTTGGGGATAGTGACTTTGACTTTGGTTAGCTTCAGCATGTCTCTCGTGTTTGAGGGGGGAATGAAAAAAGAGATGGACAAGTTCCATTACGGATGGTTCTGCTATCTTTCAATAACATCCGGCAAATCGGGGCAAAGGCGACCTGAGTTGTTTCACACCCGCTATGCTTCGTCATATCTTTCAAATGAAGAGGTCATGGAAATTAAAAATATTGTAGATGAAATGCTTGAAATGGAGGAAGATGAAGATGATGTTCCAATTGAAGTTCAAGAGGTTGTTTCCGACGAAGTTCAGGAAGCCGCCCCGGATGAAATTGAAGATGTTGTTTCAGATGTCAATGTTGATGATGTTCCTGCTGATGCAGACCCGTCTTGATGCAAAAAATGTCACACTGGAGTCTTTGGCGGAATATCTTAAAGGACATAATATTACAGCAGAGATCCTTGAAAAAAAATATAGCTGTATGAGCCTGGAAACTGTGTTAAATAAGGGGTTGGCTAATATAGATGATCTTGAAAAAGCGGTTGTTTCATCAAGAAAAAACACCAGAGTCGCAGGGCTTTTTCCTGAAATTACAGCATGGAGCAAATATAAAAGTGATGAAAGACTTTACCTGTATCAGAGGAATAACATCAGCGTCGGAAGAGATTATGTTTCTGTCGGTCCGGATGATAATAACACAACTTACGGAGACCTCAATTCATTTGAGATAGGAGGTAGAATAAAATGGAATCTCTCAAAACTGCTTTATAACTCCGACATGATAAGATTCAGTGATCAGCAGCAGAAACTATATATATTCAGAATAGAAATGGTGGATAAACTCAGCCATGTGTTTTTTTTCAATGCCATGCTCAATGCCATCACAAAACTTGAAATTGAAGTTCCTGACGAAAAAAAGATCATTTTTCAACTTACTGCAAGAAAGTATAACGGCTGGTTTAAATCGGTTGCCGGTTTTGATTTGAATGAATGTAAGTAGGAGAGAAGTATGAAGTTTGCCAAAATTGCTTTTTTAGTTTTTTTTATATTCGGATGTGCCCTTGAACCTCCTGAAAAAAGGGAGTATATTCCATTTATGGTTGAAACAACTCCCGGTGAGAGGAAATATTATCCTGAAGAAACGATGGTCTTTGTGTTCAATATGGAAATTCTTCCGGAGACGATATCCCACTTTAAGGCAAAAGGGGTTGAATCAAAAGAGGAACTTGAAATTGAACTTGAAGGAAAGAGGGTGATAGTTCTTCCGCCACTTCCCCAGAGTGATATCCTTTTAATTGAGATAGGTTCAGGGCTTAAATCGTTTGACTATAAACCACTTTTTGTTGATACCGATTCTCCTTCAAAAACAGGAAAAATTGAAATTTTCTATGAAATCGGAAGGAAAATACCTGAAATGGTGCGGTTTCTTCCTGAATCGGGCAGTTCAGCAACAGTTGCAGTCAGTTTTGATGGAGAGGTCGATCTGAAAAAAGCATCTATTACGCCGTTACCTGATAAAAACTTTACTGTCGGAGAGTGGGTGGCTTTATCCTATTCAAAGCCTGTTGAAAAGATCAGTTTTAAAAATGTTATATCTGCTGAGAGAAAAAGTGCCATAGAAGATTTTGAAGTGGTACTTGAAAGCGGAAAACCTGTTGAGCATGAGCTTGAATTGAACTATTTTATCACAGATGAATCTTATACGGTGAATATATCTGATGAATCAGCAATATTTGCCGATGTAAACGGAGTATTAATGATCTGTGAGCGGAGATGTTCGGTCATTGTTGAAAACTTGAAACCGTTGACCAAATATGATTCGATCGTCACTGTTTATACAACGACAGGGGTAAAAACTGAAAAAACGGTAGTTGAAACTGACAGGGAAAGACCCAAAATAATGATAACTGAAATTATGCATACACCAAGCGGTCAGCCTGAAAAATCATGGGAATTTGTTGAGATATACAATTACGGGAACCTTGATTTCGATCTTACCGACTGCTTCATTGATGATAATGACAATAACAAAGGGATAGACCCTTTGCTTTTAAGAAATGAGGGTGATGAGCTTATGCTCAGACCGGGAGATATAGCTGTTATCACTGGAAACGACGCCGCTTTCGGAGACTTAATAGGGAGTGCATTGTGGCTGGTGACAAATGACACAACTGTTGCCGATGGAGGTTTGACAAGCAGGGAGACAGTGCAGATAAAATGTAACAGAGACGGTGTCATGGTCACTGAGGCAAACGAAGACCCCAATAAATTACGCACTTCAAGAGGATACTCTTTTACGATTGATCCTGATGGCAGATACTGTGCTTCTTCAGTGGAAGGGGGAACTCCGGGAAGAATCGAGCGGTGTCCTGAAGAAGACTAGATCATCTCATAATTTTCTTTTATTTTTAAAGGGATACCGTCTTTGAAAAATATAATGTTTTTTGACAGGGTTGCATAAACGGCACATTGGCTGCTCCACACTTCTGAAT
>SLGQ01000043.1 GCA_007136595.1 Candidatus Sumerlaeota bacterium
ATTTTGCAGGAGCATTGGACATTAATGGCAATGTGTGGGAAATCACTGACACCGGAAGCGGATACAAAATAAGAGGCGGAGCTTTCAATTGTGCATGGCCATCTGATCGGCTCAAATGCACCTATGCTGCCGGGTGGACTGCACTTTATGCCGGATTCAGATGTTGTATGGATAGATAGATTCGGAGAAATGACGATGGAAATTACAGCAAGGCAGCTAATTCAAAAGTCAGTTTAAACTACCCCCTCACCCCAAAACCCGATTCACCAGATACGGCGGGATAAACATTATTTCCATGTCATCAATTTTCTTAACTTGTACTGTTCCATTATAGACGACGAACCCTTTTTTCAATTGATGCGTTTTGAGGAATTCTGTCATTTGAAAGAGTGATTTTTCGGTGATTTTTGCTCCTGTTTTCACTTCAATTGGAATGATGTCACGCCCTGTTCTGACAACAAAATCAAGCTCGCTTTCTGCTTTGTTATTTGTTTTGAATGATGTTACTGCTCTTGTTGAGCCGGCATAACTCACAAGTTCCTGACATATTATGTTTTCAAAGAGTTGCGCAGATGTTTCGTGTCCGTCTTTCAGGGTCACAGGCATTCCGCGTGTAAGGAGAAAATTCATTATTCCTGTGTCAAAAAGATATTTTTTCGAGCTGTAGCCCTTTTTTGTTGTGTTCTGCTTTGTCTCATATTCAAGGGTATAAACAAGATGCCACGATCTGAGTGCTTCAAGAAGTTTTGGAAGAACGGTGCGGTAAGATGGTGAATCGGTTGAAAGGATTGTGCTGTTTGTTGTAGGAAATGCAACATGTCTTCCAATTGTTTTCAGACAGTGCTCAAGCAGAGATCCATATTGAACAGTCCTGCTCCTTTCATTTTCTTCATCATTTAAAAACCGGTCTGCATCACGGTAGAAATTGTTCACAAGCGACTCAAATAAAATAAGATGGTCACTTTTGTTCTCAAATGCACGGGCTATTCCCGGAAGTCCGCCTATTGAAATGAAAATCTCATATTCGCCCATAAAAAGATCATGAATTTCCTTTTGAACCGGCTCAGCAATATCAGAAGGAATCAGATCAAGATAATTTTCCTTGTTCCTGAATCTTAAAAACTCAACAAAATTGAGCGGTCTTAAAACAAACTCGACAACTCTTCCTGTCGGCATTGGAATATTATCTCTGAAAAGACGGGAAAGAATTGAGCCTGAAAAAATTACTCTCTGATTTTTCCACACCCGATGCATCTGCATAATGAATTTCCCAAGATGATCGCCCGCCTGAGCTTCATCAATTATGAGAATTTTAGAATTGTCCGGCCTGAAACCGTAAGCAGAACTTAAAAACAGTTCAAGTTGCTCAAAAGTTGCTGCACTTTTAATAAGTTTTGTGTTAACTGATTCATCCCAGAGATTAATTATCAGTTTTTCCTGATCCGTTTTGATGTTTTCAATAATTGAAGTTTTCCCGGTCTGTCTTGCTCCCGAAAGAAGAACAAACTGATCATTTGCTGAATTTAAATGGTTTAAAATCTCTTTTTCTAAATCCCTTCTCACATACATTTCAACCTCCTCAAATATCACTCAAAACGGATTATCTCCGAATTTATGTAAAAAATCAACATAATTTCCGCCGAATTTATGTAAATTAAGCACATGAATTCAGCGATAGCGCTCTCGTCCGCTTTCCGGCAAAGTTAAAATTGAACATTACTACTTTGCTCCCACAAATTTTTGGAAAAACATTGACAAAAGAGATAATCCGCGTAATCGTTTAAGCGGTTGTTCGTTTTTTTTTGGAGAAAAATAGTCATGAAAAGGTTTGCTCAGTTTTTTAAGGCGTTATCAGATGAAACAAGGTTGCAGGTAATTGCGTTGCTGATGATGGAGCCGGAGCTTTGTGTGTGTGACATTGAAAATGTTCTGAAGCTTACTCAGTCAAAGGCTTCCCGTCATTTGAGATACCTTCTCAATTCAGGAATTTTAACTGATGAGAGAAAAAATGTGTGGGTTTATTATCGTATAAATGAAGAACTTGATAGCTCAGGAATTGAAATTCTTAAAGCTTTCTATAATTCAATTGACAAGAAACTTACTGAAGAACTTGGTCAAAAGCTTAATGAATGGAAAAAAGTTAAAGAAAATATTGGAACATGTGACATTTAAATGGAGGAAACTATGGAAAAAAAGGTGAGCGGAATCAGTTTTTTTGAGAGATATCTCACTTTGTGGGTGGTTCTCTGTATGGTTGCAGGAGTAATGATCGGAAAGTTTGCTCCTGCCATACCTGAGTTTTTGGGGAAATTTGAATATGCACGGGTGTCTATTCCGATTGCGATTCTTATTTGGCTTATGATCTATCCGATGATGATGAAGGTTGACTTTGCAAGTATCAAAGATGTCGGCAGAAACCCGAAAGGACTTTTTGTTACATGGATTACCAACTGGCTTATTAAACCTTTTTCGATGTATTTAATCGCGTGGTTTTTCTTTTTTGTTGTGTTTAAAGCTCTGATTCCTCCAGATCTTGCAAGAGATTATCTGGCTGGAGCTATAATTCTCGGGGCTGCACCTTGTACTGCTATGGTTTTTGTCTGGAGCCATCTGACAAAAGGAAATCCGGCTTATACTGTTGTTCAGGTTGCAACGAACGATCTTATCATTCTTGTTGCATTTACTCCGATAGTTGCATTGCTTCTTGGGATCAGCGGCATAACAATTCCGTGGGACACACTTTTTCTTTCAGTTGTACTGTTTGTCGTGATTCCGCTTGCTGGTGGTGCTTTAACAAGAAAAACTGTCATAAAGAACAAGGGGCTTGACTATTTTAACAACAAGTTCATCCCTAAATTCAACAACATAACTATAGTCGGACTGCTTCTTACTCTTGTGATCATTTTTTCTTTTCAGGGAGATGTGATCCTTAGCAATCCTCTTCATATCCTTCTTATTGCGATTCCTTTGACAATACAGACTTTTTTCATTTTCTTTGTTGCATATTTCAGTTCCATGAAGCTCTGTCTGCGTCATAGTGTCGCTGCTCCGGCAGGAATGATCGGTGCATCGAATTTCTTTGAACTTGCGGTAGCTGTCGCCATTGCACTTTTTGGACCAACTTCACCTGTTGCACTTGCAACAATTGTCGGAGTTCTTGTTGAAGTCCCTGTAATGCTTACTCTTGTAAAAATTGCAAATAAAACAAAACACTGGTTCCCCAAGGAGGAAAACCAATGAAAAAAAATGTAATATTCATCTGTATTCACAATTCGGCAAGAAGCCAGATGGCAGAAGCTTATTTAAGACATTTTGCATCAGACAAATTTGATGTCTGGAGTGCCGGGCTTGAACCGGGGAACCTTAATCCAGTTGTTGTAAAAGCGATGGCACTTGACGGAATAGACATATCAGGACACACCACAAATTCAGTTGATGAATTCATAGACGGACACATCAAATTCGATTTCGTTGTCACAGTATGTGATGAAACAGCCGCAGAAGCATGCCCATTCTTCCCTGGACAAGGCGAAAGACTCCACTGGGGATTTCAAGACCCCTCAGGCTTATCAGGAACCGACGAAGAAAAACTTTCCCGAACCATCCAGATCAGAGATCAGATAAAGGGGAAAGTTAAGGGTTTTGCGGGGTGATAGAATTCTTGACCAAAAGGTTTTAATTTCTTAGATTTTTTCGGTTCGGTGAAAAAGTAATGGGGATTATGACAATTGCGGATATTAGGGGAAAGTTA
>SLGQ01000315.1 GCA_007136595.1 Candidatus Sumerlaeota bacterium
TCTCCGGAGTTTTAATGTTCCCGGCTCCTTCATAACCGAGTTCCATTATCAGTATCCCGTCAGGTTTCAAATAGATTTGCGCCTGCTCAATTATTTTTAAAGTTATTTCCATTCCGCTTTTTCCACCGTAAAGGGCATTGCGAGGCTCAAATTCAAGAGAACCTTCCACAAACTGAGCCATATCTTTTTCTGATAAATATGGCGGATTAGCAGTAATTACATCAAATTTTCCTTCAATGTTTTCAAAAAGATCACTTTTTATGATCCGGATATTATCATTAAAAGGGAAAAGATCTTTTCTGTTTATTTCAGCAACTTCAAGTGCCTGCTCAGAAATATCTGAAAGAGTGAGATTGCAACCGGTAACTCTTAATATGCTTAATCCGATACACCCACTGCCGCAACATATATCAAGAACATCCGCCCTACTCTCTTTTTTGTTTAAATGGGTTACAGCTTCAGTAACAATGAACTCACTTTCAGGTCTTGGAATGAGAACTCTTCTGTCAACAAAAAAAGAAAAATAAAAAAAATCTTTTTTATTGGTAAGGTATGCAACTGGAACCCCTTTTTTTCTTTCATTGATAACTGTTTGAAATTTAATTTCAAAATTGTCCGGACAATTTTCTTTCTTTTTCAAAAGGAGATCGAATTTTGATATATTTAAAATATGGGCTGCAAGAATATCTGCATCAAGAAAAGGGGTCTCTGAAATATTTTTAAGTTCCAGAGCACCTTTGCGGACAACTGAATCAATCGTTTGAGCTGTCATTTGAGCTGCTGTCAACCGATTTACCTAAAATAAGTGCATTCTGATAATTGATAAGAGGCTCTATGACCATATCAAGGGAACCTTCCATTATGTCGGAAAGTCTGTAAAGTGTCAGCTTTATTCTGTGATCTGTCACTCTCCCCTGCGGAAAGTTATATGTTCTTATTTTTTCTGATCTGTCACCGCTTCCGACAAGGCTTTTTCTTTTGGAACTGAGCTCTTTCTCCTGTTTTTCCCTTTCAAGCTGGAGAATTTTAGATTCAAGAACTTTCATTGCCCTTATCCTGTTTTGTATCTGACTTCTTTCATCCTGCATTGAAACAACAATACCGGTAGGTATGTGAGTTATTCTTACTGCGCTGTCGGTGGTGTTTACATGCTGTCCGCCTGCTCCGCTTGATTTATAGACATCGATCTTCAGATCTTTTTCATCGATCGTAACTTCATCAATATCTTCAGCTTCAGGTAAAACAACTACAGAAATTGCCGAAGTATGAATTCTTCCCTGAGATTCAGTGACAGGGACTCTCTGTACCCGGTGAACACCCCCTTCATACTTTAAGTTTCTGTAAACATCATCACCGCTGACAGAAACTACTATTTCTTTTATTCCGCCACCTTCCATACCACTGACAGACATAACTTCCGTTTTCCAACCTTTATTTTCAGAATATCTTGAATACATCCGGAAAACCTCTTCAGCAAAAAGTGCAGCTTCATCACCTCCCGTTCCGGCTCTGATCTCAAGAATTGCATTTTTTTCATCCATAGGATCTTTGGGAATAAGAAGAATGCACAATTCTTCATAAAGTTTTTCAAGATTTTTCTCCAGAACAGGAAGTTCTTCTTTTATCATATCAATGAGTCCGGGATCTTTTTCAACGGCAAGCATTTCTTTCTGGTCGCTTATTTCATTTTCAGTTTCCGTCCACTCATCATATTTTTCAACTATATTTTTGAGGTTTTTATATTCCCTCATCATTCTGGCATACTTTTTCATATCGGAAACAATTTCAGGTTGAGACATTTCAGTTTCCATTTTTTGAAAACTTCTTTTGACCTCTTCCAGTTTTTCTCTTATATCAAGCATAATTCACTCCGGTTAAACAAAATAAAAAAATCCCCCCGGACTGATATTTTTTTTACAAGTCGGGGGGATATAAAGTCTGCTATTTTTTGCCGGCGTAACTTTCTCTGTTAAACTTGGCTTTGAATTTCTCAATTCTACCAGCGGTGTCAACTATCTTTGTTTTACCAGTGTAAAAAGGGTGACATTCTGAACAGATCTCTACTCCGTATCCATCCTTTTTAGTTGAGCGGGTTGTAATCTCAGCTCCGCATGAACACTTTACTGACACAACATTAAGTTTTGGATGTATTTTATCCTTCATATCACATCTCCTGAAAAATACAGAACAATTAAGCCGTGGAAATGTTAGTCGTCAACTTGCAAAAATCAAGAATTATTTGTCTTTTAGAGATAAAAGCCTGAAATAACTAATCTTTCATGTAGTCGTAATATTCGTTGCCGAGGTGGGTGATCAGATCTTCACCCATTATATGGCGAAGTGTATTTTTCATTTTTTTCTGCTGAATGAATATGTCGTGTTCCGGATAAAGCCCTTCCGCCACCATCGGAGATTTAAAATAAAAGCTTAACCATTCCTGAATTCCCCAGAAACCGGTACGGTGAGCAAGATCGATAAAAAGAACAGTATCAAGAACTACCGGAGCGGCAAGTATGGAGTCTCTGCAAAGAAAATTTATTTTTATCTGCATCGGCATATCAAGCCAGCCGAAAATATCAATGTTGTCCCACGCTTCTTTAGCATCACCCCTTGGCGGATAGTAGTTTATTCTTACCTTGTGATAATAATTTCCATAAAGATCAGAGTATTTATCAGGTTCAAGAATAGTATCGAGAACAGAAAGTTTAGAAACTTCTTTGCTTTTGAAGTTATCCGGGTTATCAAGAACTTCTCCGTCTCTGTTTCCGAGAATATTTGTTGAAAACCACCCTGAAAGTCCGAGCATCCTCGTTTTAAGTCCCGGTCCGAGAATGGTTTTCATAAGGGTCTGCCCTGTTTTCCAGTCTTTTCCTGCAATTGGAACTTTATTTTTTTCAGCAAGTTCCTGAATTGCTTTAACATCAACGGTATAATTAGGAGCACCGTTAATGTAAGGTATTCCCATTTTCAAAGCGGCATAAGCATATATCTGGCTTGGTGCAACTTCGGGGTGATTGTCTGTAAGAGCTTTTTCAAAAGCATCGAGTGTTTCATGAATTTCACAAGGTTTGTGATATGCTTCTGTTGATGCATTCCATACCATTACAGCTCTGTCACATCCTTTTTCAGCCATAGACCTTTTCATGTCATCCATAAGTTGCTCAGCAAGGTCCATATGATTTTTACCTTTTTTAATGTTGGGTCCATCTATGTTTTTAACCCAGTCATGATAAAAAACAGCAGCCATCGGCTTAATCGTTTCAAGCTCGTTTTTAATTGGCTCTATATGATGGGGAAGTACAACGGCAGCTTTTTTTGCCGCTTCATACATATTATCCTCAAAAATATCCCAACCTGCAAATTCAAGCTGATACATTGATGCAAGAGGAACAAAATCTTTGATCATGGGAGATCTTTTTTCTGTTCTTTTACCAAGACGGATGTGCCCCATCTGAGTAATGGAGCCTACAGGCTTGTAAAGACCTTTTTTCATATTAAAAACACCTGCCAGAAAAGTGGATGTAATAGAACCCATCCCCGGAATAAAAACCATAAGTTTGCCGTCAGCAGGCTTAATTTCGTACTTCATTCAAATCCCCCGGACCATAGAAGCTGTTAATAAATAAACATAAGCGGCGTGCTCAATGCAAAAACCATACCGCAGGAAATGCTAATGATTGCAGGTGGCAAAGTCAACAAATTGTCAGTTTTCAGTAAACAACTTTTAAAATATCTGTTCGATGTAAAAAA
>SLGQ01000105.1 GCA_007136595.1 Candidatus Sumerlaeota bacterium
AATAAAAAGAGTCCGTGGAGTTTTCCGGCTGCTTACCTGAATGACAAACAGGATGAAGTTGCCAACTATATGCTTTCGATTCAGTCTGCTTTGTATTTGTCAAAGGTACATCAGAACGATGCTTTTAAGGAAGATCTTCTTTCTGCTTCTTTTGAATTGAGGAACATTGATGTTTCTCCTGACGGTTCTCTGCTTGCTGTTTCGGGGAAAAATATGGATATTTCGATATATTCAATTAATGACATGGAACTTAAAGCCGAACTGAGAGGACACAAAGATGAGATAACTTCTGTTAAATTTTCTCCTGACGGGAGAATGATCGCTTCGGGAAGCTGGGATCATACTGTCAAAATATGGAACATAAAAGACCAGAGAATGATAAAATCTGTGACTGTGCCTAACTGTGAAGTTTATACTCTTTCATTTTCTCCCGACAGCAGGGCTGTGGTTTTCGGCGGAACTGACAGAACTGTAAGGATCGTTCAGGCGGAAACTCCTTCAACTGTGGCACCTCCCGTTTTTGAAACTGCAAGCAGTGTGAGAAGTGTTGAGTGGTCACCATACGGAAATGAAATAATTGCCGCAGATATTGAAGGGAGGATATATCTTTATGACGGGAAAAACGATATCAAAATATTCCGGGGACACAATGAAGCTGTCATTTCTCTGAAATTTTTAAAAGACGGTGAACATTTTGTATCTGCAGGATTTGATAAAAGGTTGATCATCTGGAACAAAAACACAGCTAAACCTAAAATGGCGATCAATCACTGGGATGCTTTTTTTGATCTTGACATTTCAAGCGACAGTCTTTTCATTGCCGCAGCAACCAGAGACGGTGTGATAAAGCTGATAAATCTTGAGACAATGCAAATTTTTGAACTCAGGGGACATGAGGGTGCGGTATATTCCGTTGCTTTCATGCCGATGGGGGATGCTCTCATTTCAGCGGGAGATGACAGGCTGATAAAATCGTGGAAAACTGACATTTCAAAACAGGTTTTCACTTTTTCGGGGCATACCACCTATATTCCTGCGATAACTTATTCTCCTGATGACAGATATATCGCATCTTCAGGGTGGGATTCCACAATTAAACTGTGGGAAGTAAAAAATGAATCCATGGTATCTTCTTTCGGTGACAAAAAGGTGGTATCACTTTCCCTGACATTTTCTCCTGACGGACAGTTCCTTGTTTCAGGTGACAATAATGGTGAAATAAATATCTGGAATCCGATAAACGGCAAAAAACTGTCAACTTTAAAAGGACATTCAGACAGTGTCACTGCAGTGGTTTTCGATCCTTCAGGAAGAAGGCTGATCTCAGCCGGCAGAGACCGCATGATAAAGATATGGGATGTCGGAAATATGAAGCATCTTGACGATATCAAGATAATGGAAACACCGATACATGCACTTGCAATATCTTCTGACGGGAACTTTCTTGCCGTTGGCGGAAGGAACGGGGAGCTGAAAATTTATGATATGAAAGAAAAATCCCCGTTCAAACTTCAGGGACATTCCAAAACTGTCCATTCCGTTGCTTTCTCTCCTGACGGCAGACGGCTTCTTTCAACCGGGGAAGACGGATCCGTAATAAAGTGGGATGTTGCACAAAAAAGCAGGGTAACCACTTTTCACGGTCATAGCGGTGCTGTTAACATGGTAACATTTTCAGAAAGCGGAAAAATGTTCGCTTCGATAGGAAGTGAACTTATAATAAGGTCGGGCGAAACAGGTGAAAAACTTCAGGTGATAGATCTTCAATTTGCCGGATACAGCTTATCTTTTGAAAAAGATGAAAAACATTTGAGCATCAGTGACGGAGCTTTGATAAAAAGATTCCCCATTATTTTTGATCTTTGGAAGCAGGATCCTCCTGAACTTCTGATGGAAGCGGAAAACAGGACAGGGAAAACTCTGGAAGGGTTCAGACTTGTTCCCAAAAAGGATTAGCTGAAAAATAAATTACACTTTTTTCTCATATCTGCTTGACTTTCATTTTCAATGCCCTTAAAATATATGTGGACAGTGTGGAGTTTTGATATGAGTTTAAAAGTTTCTTTGTTTTTCGCAGTTCTAACAATTGCCGGTTTTACATTTTGCTTTTCTGCATCTTCTTTTCAGGGTTCTCTTGTTGACGGTAGTGCTGTTGCAATGATAGGTCTGGGGGCTTATGATCCTCCTCCTTCACCTCCGGGTGATCCTAATCCGCCGCCGCCGCCGCCGCCGGATCCTTTCAAGCAAGTTTAAAACGCTTCTAAAAGATTAAAGTAAAAAGAAAAACCTTCGGGAGTGAATCCCATATCGAATCTGAAGTTTATTTTTCTCTCTTTTGCCATCTGAAACCTTAAACCGAAACCTCCGGCAGGTTTAAGATCTTTAAAGAAAAACTCGGTCAACTCACTTTGAACTTTTCCTGCACCGAAAAAAAGAACTCCGCCAAATCTCCACCAGATAGGAAATCTGAGTTCACTCTGTGCCGCAAGATAATAGTTGTCGCGGTATCTTCCTCCCGGATATCCTCTGAGCAGATCCTGACTTCCAAGAGCAGGAAGCATTGAAAGCGGAGCAACTCCGTCAACTGCATTGAAATAAAGTTGAAGTGCAATAACTGAGTTGAATATTGTTGGAATGTATCCTCTAAGATCGATCTCGTAAGATGAAAACTCATATCTGCTTCCAAGAGCGGGAAGAAAATAGCGGTAAGTGGCTTCAAGAAGCAATCCTTTGGTGGGGAAAAAAGAGTCATCTCTTGAATCGTAGTTGAGTTTCGCCCCTATTCCGGAAATATAACCCTCTTTTTTCTGTGTGGCAAAGTAATCTTGTGCAAGTCCTCCCTCATCAGTTTTCAGAAGTTTGTAGTATCCCTGAACCAGAGTCAGTCCCGCATACAGCGGACCGAAAAGCCGGTACCGGATATCGTTTTCAAATTCAAATGTAAAGGGTTCAAAAATTTCACCGTCATTTTTATTTGAGTCTATTCCGATGCCGTAAAAATCTGTAGGATACTTACTGATAAGAAGTTTGCCCCGCCAGTGCCAATTTGCTTTGTCCCAGTAAATGTTCCCGACATTTGCGTTTAAAAGCTGGTTTCTGAGGGTATAAAAAAGAACAGTTGCAAAAGATTGCGATTTGGCAACCCCTTCTATTTCATGATGGTCTTTAAAAAGTACCGCACTTGCACCAAATCCTAAAGATGTGTCGGATGAATAAAAAACTATCGGAAAAACAACATATCCTATGCCGTCTTCTTTTTCCGCTGATTCTGTTTCTTCACCTGAAACGACACAAAAAAACAGCAGTACAATTGAAAAAACTGCTATACTTTTAAATTTTAACACTGTTTAATCCTTTAATAAAACTATGAGGGCGTTCTGTGACTTGATTATTGCAAGCATTTGTTCCCTGAAATCGGGGTAGTCTTCAAGTTCAATTATTGTACATTCTTTTCTGAAAACAAAATTCACATGAAGAATGTCGTCTTCCAGGTGGGAAGTTCTTTCAATATTGAAACAGTCCCACTTCAGTTCCAACGGTTCAGGCATTGATTCTACGGTCATACCTTCCGGCACCATGAACTTCGTATTAACTTCATATATGCTCGGAATTCCTGTTGAAAGAGGGGTTTTTCTGTTTTTTATTGAAACGAGATCAGGATTTACTATCTGATCGGGAAGAGATATCGTTATTCTGCCGGAATGTTCTGTTTTAAGGCTGTTTACATTTGCAGTAAGTGTAACTTTGAGGGGGTTTTTTATGTCGTTTATGTCGCTGTTTTCATATTTCTCAAGGACTCCCCCTTTATAGAGAGCACTTGCCAGGTTCCTGAACATGTTGTAAGCCACTTCTCTTGTCCTTATAACCTGACGAAGCATGGAAGATAACGAGCCTCTTAAGCTAATTTCATCAATTATTATGAGGTTGCCGTCTTCTTCGATCTTCATGATCCTTTCATGCTTTTGAAAATTATATTCCGGAGGCTGGTAAGGGACATCCTTGAATTTATAATCTCCCGTTTTATGATCGAGGATCAAAGCCACAGCACCTTGATTGTCACTTCTCAAGTTACCTATTTCAAGAAGATCGACAGTGGGATCCATAAAAAATCCTTCTTCAATTCCTTCCTGTTTTGGAATATATACGATAGCATGATTAAACTGCTGTCCGGGAACTTTTTTTATCAATTTTCCAGAATCGGTAGTTCTTACAACCGCATATTTTGCCCTTATTCCCCCGACTTCAAGCAACTGGATAAAAAGAACCGCTTTGTCTTTGCAGTCTCCGTATCCTCTTTCAAGGGTTTGAGCTGCTGTATGGGGTTTTACTCCGGCTATTATGTTTTCATACTCCTGCTGATATCTGATATCCTGCGCCACGAAAGCGAACACCGACTCAATTTTATCTGTGACAGTTTCGCTCTCTTTTGTCAACAGCTCATATTTTTTCCTTATTTCAGCGGTTGCAGTAAATGCATCTCTTAAAAGCGCTCTTTCCCAACTCACATATCTGTCCCAGCTTTCAACTGTGCTTACTGTGATGGTATCAAGATAATCGCTTATCGGAGGAGAGTAGTATTCATGTATGAGCGGCTCAATGTTTTCTGCTTTAAAAGTGTGTACGACCAGACCGTTTTCAATTTTTTCTTTCGATTCGGTAACTCTTTCACTTGCAATGTCAATACTAAGTTTTTTCCCTTGAGGATAGATGAGATTCCATTCAGAATGGAGAACATGCTGGTAAGGACTTCTTATGAACCACTGTCCCACAAAGTTGTTTTCAAGGTAAAACGGTGCCGGCTTATAATGGACATACTGCACTACAGTGAAATCACCTTCTCTGAGTTGTCTGAACCTTACATCGTAGGTTGAAACGGAACTGGCTTCACTTTTTCTAAGTTCAGGGGTAAGAGAATAGGCATTTATTATCTTTTTTCTACCGCCATAAGGAAGAAAAACATTTATAAGATTGTCTCTGCCTGTATCGTTAATTGCCCGGCTCACTTCAGTTACAACCCATATTGAACTTCCGTCACTGTTTATTCGGCATGCGGCGTGATCATAAACAAGGAGCGATTCAGCACCTTCGTGAGGTTCAAAATCAAGTGCTTTTTTTACGGCATTCATAATGGTTTCTTCATCGGGGAGAAAGGATAGCGTGATATCTCTTTCTTCTATCTTCAAAAAAGCTATCCTTTCTGAAAGATATGAGTCTCCCGGATTTAATCTGTATGATTCCTCCCACGACTCCAGAGCTTTTTCAGGCATGAGCAGTTCATAGTAGAGGTCGCCCCTTTTTCTGTGGACAAATGCATTGTCGGGGCTGAATTCTTCTATCATGTCGAGATATTCAAATGCTTTTTGATAGTTTTTCAGCTGTCTGCTCAGTTCGTGCAGTCTGAAATATATGTTTCTGTTAAAAGGGTCAAAACGGAAAGCTTTTTCCACCCATTTGAGTGCCGCATTGTTGTCTCTTTTTCTTCTTTTGAAGTCTGTCACCCGCAAATGAAGTTCGGAATTCCCCGGATAAAGGCGGGCTGCTCTGTTGTAGTAAAAAGATGCATCTTCATGATATCCGAGCCTTTCAAGCAGAGAACCCATTTCAAGCATCAAAAGGGTGCTGTCACCCCATATTTCAAGTGCAGCCTGAATCACCCGTCTTGAATCAACATCCCAGTTTTTAGCTCTGTAAAGCCTTGCAAGATTAAGATAACCCCTCAAAGAACGGTCATTGAGTTCAAGCACTTTTTTAAAATCTTCTTCCGCTCTTTCGGGCTGATTCTTTATTGAGTAGAACTCCCCTCTTCTATTCAGAAAAGCAGGAACTTCAGAGTTTGTTTTGAGTATTGCAAGGTTCAGGACATCTATATATTTTCCATCTTCTTTTGCTTCCTTATAGGCTTCTGCTACAAAAAGTTTGGAAAGAAGGTTCATCGGTTTGTTTTCAAAAATATTGAGAAAGTAATCTCTTGCATATTTAGGATAACCGCTTCTGTCAAGAAGAAGTCCTTTTAAAACTCCTTCTCTCATGGATATCTTTTCTTCTTTATTTTTTTCAAAAGGGAAAGGGCCTCCCGTTATTTCATCAGCTCCACTACGCCTGTTACGGTCAAAAACAGTTATTCCGATATCCCAGTTACCTTCTCTCCTCGCAGTTTTTATAAGGAGGGTGTTGGAACCTTTTTTGAGATCGATATTTAAAGAAATGTTATCAAAAGCAAAAAACTCAACATTTTCTTCGGCAATTATTTCTGTACCGTTAAGCCAAACTTTTATGCTGTCACCTGCTGAGATAAGAAGCAATGCTTCCTTGTCTTCTTCCTTTTCTATGACGGTGTAAAGATATGCCGCAGTATCAATATTGGGATAAAGAAACTGTCCAAGAGGAATTTTGCCCGACCTGTCAATTCCGGGAACGGTCCTCCAGACGGCATCTGCAACTTTCCCTTTGTAAGATGCGTTGAAGTCTATTTCTCTTTCAGGAGGATACTGCTCATAAAAACCTTTGCCGTTATCGTTGTCAAAAGTCCCTATCATTTTCCATTCTTCAATTACCCCTCTTTTTTGAAGAAAAGCTTTGTTCCTTTTGCAGTCACCTTTGTTAAGATATTTTTCTGCAAGAAGAGCCTCTGAAAAACGGACAACTTTAAAATTATTATGATTCCCGGCAAGTTGTTCAAGCAACTCTATAAAGATTTCATTTTCCTGATATGTCAAAACTATTGAGTTTATAAGTCTGAGATATGTCAGAGTGTTGCCATTTTCAAGGTCGGATGCCGCTTTGACAAGGTGATAAAAAAACTGTCTGTTGTCAGAGTTAAGCAACTGAATAAAGGCGGCAACTTCATGAAGATCCCCGTTATCGGGATATTTATCAAGCGCTTCATATACTTTTTCTTTCAAATCGTGGAAATCAAAATCATTACCATAAGCCATTTCAAGGACTTGCTCCACTTCGCTTCCAGTCTCTCCTCTTGTGAGAACAGGGGTTACCTCAAATTTTTCGCCAGCAAAATAGCCGGGACGGAATTGATGGTGTGCGGTACACGACAACAACAAGGGAATTAAAAGTAACGCAAGCAAACAAGTTTTTATTTTTTTCATTATTTTCCTCTGACGGCTCAACGACCGTTATTAATAATCAAAATCTTCAAGGAGATCATCTTCCCCGGAAGCGGGTGCAGACTGTTTGGGAACTACACTGTGATCCGGTTCCGGCAACTGCCTTACAAACTTACCGTCAGCCCACATTCCATACTGAACATTTCCGTTGTATCTTGTAAGTCTGCCGATTCCGTGATATCTTCCTCTTAAGAAAGATCCTCTATAGACATCTCCATTATTTTTTTCCATTATCCCTTCACCCGACATTTCACCGTTTTCAAAGTTTCCGGTATATCTTTCTCCGTTGCTTGAGATATATGTTCCTTCTCCATGAAAAAGATTGTTTCTGAACATTCCTTCGTAAATGTCGCCGCCTTTTGTTTCAAGACGACCTCTTCCCTGTCTTCTTCCTTTATCGAACAAGCCTTCATAAACATCTCCGTTTCTATACCTCATCTTTCCGATACCTGTCATGTCATCATCAAAAAAATCTCCCTCATATTCAGCCCCGCTTGGAAAAAGCATCAACCCTTTGCCATGTCTCTTTCCCTCTCTGAACGAGCCGCGATACTCCCTTTCATCGGCAAAACGGTAAACACCTTCTCCATTCATAAGGTCACCGTAGAACTCTCCCACAAACCTTGCACCGCTCGGAAGAATAAGTGTCCCGCTTCCTTGTCTCAATCCATCAACGAATTCACCGATATATTTTGTTCCGTCATTGTATGTAAGTTCACCGTGTCCATTGTATGTTCCATCTTCGAACCAACCTTTATAAACATCTCCGTTTGCATAGACATACTCCCCTTTCCCCCACTTTTTATTGTCTTTGAATCCACCTATGTATCTGTCTCCATTCGGGAGTATATGGGTGCCGACATCAACAATGTCCGTTTCTTCCGTTTTCTTTTCCGTTTCAGGCTGTTGTAAAGTTTGCTGACTCGGGACATATTCCACTTGAGTTGCACAGGAAAAAACAAGCAGGGACACAATCGTTGCCGAAAAAATTTTAACTATCATGAAACTCCTCCTTCAATGGTCAATACAGTGGCGACACAAAAAACATTGTGATTTTATCAGAAAGTGAGGGTTAAATCAACATTAAGATCATTTGAATAAATTTATTTTGCAAAAGCAATATATATGTATATTGTGTTTTGACAAGTATGTTTTTTTTATAATTCAGGGAGAAAAAAATGTTGAACAACGAAACCATCCACACTAAAAGCATCAATACTATCAGAACTTTATCTATTGATGCAATCCAAAAGGCAAATTCCGGTCATCCGGGACTTCCAATGGGTGCCGCACCTATGGCTTATGCTCTGTGGATGAACCACTTGAACATCGATCCTGCTAAAACTGACTGGGACAACAGGGACCGTTTCATTCTTTCTGCAGGTCACGGAAGCATGCTGCTTTATTCAATGCTCCATCTTTCAGGTTTTGATGTCACTATGGATGATATAAAAAATTTCAGGCAGTGGGGAAGCAAAACCCCGGGACATCCTGAATTCGGTATTACTCCGGGAGTTGAAACAACAACGGGACCTCTTGGGCAGGGAGCGGCAAACGGTGTAGGAATGGCAATGGCTGAAAAAATGCTTGCCGCAAGGTTCAATAAACCGGGTTTCAACATAGTTGACCACTATACTTTTGTTCTTACCGGTGACGGCTGTCTCATGGAAGGTGTGGCGGCAGAAGCGGCATCTCTTGCAGGTCACCTTAAACTTGGGAAACTGATATACCTTTATGATTCCAATGATATTTCTCTTGATGGTCCGACTGACCTTTCTTTTACCGAAAATGTTAAAAAAAGATATGAAAGTTACGGCTTTCAGGTCATTACCGTAGAAAATGGAGATACCGATATAGATTCGATAGACAAAGCAATTGATGAAGCAAAGGCTGAAACTGAAAAACCTTCCCTGATCATAGTAAAAACAACGATCGGTTTCGGATCACCCAATAAATCGGGAAGTGCCGCCGCTCACGGGGCACCTCTTGGAGAGGATGAGATCAAGCTTGTCAAAAAAGGGTATGGTATGGATCCTGAAAAATCGTTTTTTATTGAAGAGTCTGTTGCTCAAAATTTTAAAAAGATAGGAGAAAAAGGAAAAGCTAAAAGAATTGAGTGGGAAAATAAATTTGCTGAATATTCAAAGGAGTATCCGGAAGAATCGGAACTTTATAAAATGTTCATGGAACAACCGGGAAATATTGATCTTGACAAAGCTTTTCCATCTTTTGAAGAAGGTTCAAAAATTGCGACAAGAAGTGCAAACGGAAAAATAATCGGTGCAATAGCACAAACAATACCGTGGCTTATTGGAGGAGATGCCGACCTCAGTTGTTCAACCAAAACCGAAATTTCAGGTGGAAACTGGATCGAAGCTTCCGATTTTTCAGGAAAAAACATCCATTACGGTGTAAGAGAGCACGCAATGGGTTCAATTGCCAACGGATTTTGTTATCACGGCGGATTCAGACCTTTTACTGCCACTTTCTTTTCTTTTGCAGATTATATGAGACCACCTATCAGACTTGCCGCACTTTCAAAACTCGGTTCCGTTTTCATATTCACCCACGATTCTCTTGCTGTCGGGGAAGATGGTCCCACACACCAGCCTGTTGAACAACTTGCTTCTTTAAGATGCATTCCGGGACTTACTGTAATAAGACCTGCTGATGCCAATGAAACGGCAGTTGCATGGAAATATATTGTGAAAAACAATGATAAACCGACCGCTCTCATACTTACAAGGCAGGATATTCCTGTAATTGACAGATCAAAATACAGTTGTCAAAACAATTCTCTTAAAGGGGGATATATCATTTCAGACTGTGAAGATGCCGACATTCTGTTAATTGCAACAGGTTCTGAAGTTCACATAGCACTTGAAGCTGCTGAACAATTAAAAAGTGAAGGGTACAAGATCAGGGTTGTCAATATGTTCTCACAAGAGATATTTGAAGAACAGCCGGAAGAGTACAAAGAAAGTGTAATTCCCCGCCGGATAACAAAAAGGGTCGTTGTCGAAGCAGGTTCTTCGTTCGGTTGGGAAAAATACTCCGGACAAAACGGCATAATTATCGGTGTTGACAGGTTCGGTGAATCGGCTCCGGGCGGAACTGTCCTTGAGAAATTTGGTTTTTCTGTTGAAAACATTATAAAAAACATTAAAAACATTGTGTGATCTATGGACTTGATCCAACTTTTCAGAGAATTTCTCCTTTTTGAAAAAAGATACTCAAAAAATACGGCTGATGCATATTGTCGTGACATAAAACTGATGAATGAATACTTTATGGAGACTGGAATTTCTCTTGATGAGCTTGAAAAAGATGATATCAAAGATTATCTGGGAGCAATTTACGGAGATGTTAAGCCGGCAAGTTTAAGAAGGAAAATTGCAGCCATAAGACAGTTTTATGCAATTTTGATGAAACGGAACCTTATAGAGGAAAATCCTTCTCTTACCATTTCAGGTCCCGGTAAATCGGGCATTCTTCCGGGGGCTCTTACCAGACAGGAGATGGAAAAGCTGATAAATTTCAACTACAGTGACGATATAAAGGGATTAAGAAACCGGGCAATTATTGAGCTTCTTTACAGTTCAGGTATCCGTGTAGGTGAACTTGTTTCGGCAAAAATAAAAGACATTGATTTCAGAAATAAAGTGATACGGGTTTTAGGAAAAGGTAAAAAGGAACGACTTATTCCAGTCACCTCTCAAGCTCTTTCAACCGTTGATTCTTATCTCTTAAAAAGAGCAGGTAAAACCGGTGATACGATAATTTTCTGCAATTTGAAAGGTAAACCCATAACAGAAAGGGGAATTCAATACATCATTGACCGGATAGCATTAGAGTGCGGAATTTTCAGAAAAGTTACACCCCACATGCTTAGGCACAGTTTTGCAACCCATTTTCTCGAAAATGGTATGAACTTGCGTTATCTCCAGCATTTGCTTGGACACAGCAACCTTTCGACAACTGAAATATATACACATCTATCTATCGAAGAACTTAAAAAAGTCTATAACAGGGCACACCCCGGCTCCTCAAAAAAAAATAACTGAAACAATCACCTCACCCTCACTCTTATCCCTTCTGAGTGGGATGTGAATTCAGGGGCGTACATGCATTGTAAAACTATTTTTATATCAAAATTCTCTAAAGTTGGTATCAGCCTATGAGGCTTTCGATTTCAGATTTTGGACGAAGCGGGTTTATAAGCATAAAAAATGATTTTTTTGTATCATCTGTAGCAATTATCATTATTGAATCATCTTTTTTAATTCCGATGTTTGTGAAAAGGAGAATTTTTTCGGTGTGACTCAGAGAACTCATGTTATCACCGGGAATTATATTGATATACCCCCGGCTGAAACCTTCTTTGAAAATAGGGAGAGATTTTAACGGGAACCTGCTTGTCAACCCCTGTTCAGAAAAAACAACAGAATCATCTTCTTCGAGTTCTAAAAGAAAAACCTGCTCAGCAGCTTCTGACAATCTTTTTCTTGAAGCACTTATCACACCTTCTTTGTCGGTATAAATTTCTCCGCTGATCTCCTTTTGTACCATGACTGCGGTATATTTTTCAATATCAAAAAGAAAGTGTTTAGCCACTATTTTTTTAAAAATTGAATAAGGTATATGGAAAAAAGTTGTATTAAATTCAGGAAAAATGCATCTGATAGTTTCTTTCACATTCGGAATTAAAGCTGAATTTATAAAGCCGACAATAATATCTTTGTTTTCCTTTTTAAATGATATTGGAACAACTAAATGTCTTACAATGACATCGGGGGTGAAAAATCTGGTAAAGAATTCATCTGCCATGGGACCTCGCCCTTCATCATATATTACCGGATACCCCTCTTTTTCATAGAACCTTGCCAACTTTCTTTCATCAACAAGACCTTTGCTCAAAGCACGGTAAAGAGGATCTATCCCTCTTCGCATCGAAAGTATTTTGTTGGCATTATCGGAACTTAATACTCCTTCATGAACCATTTTAAGGACGAGATTTCTCATTTTAGTCACCTGATAAAAAATCAAATCGGACTATTATATCAATCGTTGCTTTCTTATCAAATTTATTCTTCAAAACCTATTAAACCACCAAAGTAGTTTGTTATCAGAAGGATCGTTTTCGCATCTACTATTTCGTTATCTTTTATCATTTTCATGGCTTTTTCAACACTGACTTCAAAAACTTCGATTTCTTCGTTCCGGTCAGGAAAAAGATTTCTTTCCGCTTCATCTATCTTTTCAACGAAAGCAATATAGTAATGGAGATATTCATCCAGACATCCGCAACTTGTATATGCTTCATAAACTTTTTTAAATTTAACAGCTTTATAGCCGGTTTCCTCTTCCAATTCCCGCACCATACATTTTTCAGGGTTTTCACCTTCATCTATTTTTCCTGCCGGAATTTCTATCAAATACCCGCCAATGGGCGACCTGTATTGTTTTTCAAGTATTATCGTTCCATTATTTGTAAGAGGAAGGACACACACTGTCCCTGGAAATCTGACAACAGAATGAATGACTGTTTCATCACCTTTTTTCAGCTTAACTTCCGAAACTTTAAACACTTTAGCATCACATATTGTTTTTTCAGATATTTGTTCCATTTTAACACCTGTTCATTTTCCGAGCTTAGACCATCTGGGCTCAAATTTAAGTTTCACTTCTTTTCCTGTTTCAACTGATTCATAAATTGCATTTATCAACTCAAGTGATTTTCTCCCTTCAAGACCGTCAACCAGAGCATGTGTTCCGTTTTCAATTGAATCAATAACACTCTCAAGGTATCTTCTGTGTCCGAAACCATAGACATTCTGAGGGTTTTCACTATATTTTTGAAGCATTTCATTTTTTGAAATTTCATCTTCATCTTCAAAGTTCCATTCAACTATCCTGTTCACCGAAAAACCTCCTATTACACAGCTTCCTTTTTCTCCGAGAATGGAAAGTGATCCTTCAAGATCTTTGGGTCTTGTGGCTGTAGTGGCTTCAACAATTCCGAGTGCTCCCGATTGAAACCTTATGATGGCGGCACAAGTATCATCAACTTCAATATCAGAAAGAAAAGTTCCGTTCATTGCCATGACACTTACCGGGTCACCGAGCATCCACTCAAGAAGATCAATGTGGTGAGAAGCCTGATTTGCAATTACTCCGCCATCCATGGACCATGTTCCTCTCCATTTATCGGCATCATAATAGTCCTGTTTTCTGCACCATCTTACTCTGACAGTTCCCATCACGATTTTTCCGAAAGAACCGGCATCAAGTTTCTTTTTCAGTATCTGCACAGGAAGATTGTATCTGTTCTGTTTTACGACAAACAGTTTTACACCGTTTTCATCACAGCACTTTATCATTTTATCGGCATCTTCCAGTTTCAAAGCCATCGGCTTTTCACAAACTATGTGCTTTTTATATTTTACGGCAACATCCATTACATGCTCCGGATGATATCCGCTCGGGGTCAGGATCGATACCACATCTGTCTCAGGATGTTTTTCAAGCATTTCGTCATAACTTGAGTAATATGGAACACCTGCTTCATTTCCACCTTTTTCAGCTTTTTGAGGAACAATGTCGCAAACCGCAACAAGTTCCGCTTTATCAATTTCTTTTATAGCTTCAACATGTTTTTTTAAAATCCTTCCGCAACCGATGATCGCAAATTTAATTGTCATGGAACCTTCCTCCTGAAACTTTTTCAAAACCATTATGACAAATATGATCTGTCAGTCAATGTTTTTGGGTTGCAAGACCCCAGTGCAAATCAATTTCCGGGACATTTTAAGAAAGTACAGCAAAAACAGCTGAACT
>SLGQ01000244.1 GCA_007136595.1 Candidatus Sumerlaeota bacterium
CAGTATCATATGGATGGACATGTTTATAATTGGGGAGCTCAATTGGTTCTTGCTCTGAAACAAACATCTCCAGAATATATATTGAAAAACAGGCAATTATTTGATTTTATAAAGATGGATGTTATGCCAGAAGATCATGCAGATTATTTGTGTATTATTAGCTTGCTGGACAATGATTATAAAATAAAAATAACAGGTCGTTCAAAAGAAGTGCTTTTTGAGGGAAGTTTGGATGAGTTTGCGGATAAGTATAGTGAGATTATTTGATGGAGTTTAGTTGAGCCCAGTCCGAAAAGGTCTGACGGATAAAATCTGAAAAAGAATTTGATTATGACTTTGAAAAAAGGTTAAAAATCCGGGTCTGTTAAAAATATAACAGCCAAAAACCTCAAAAAACAGGGGAACTGTCTCTAAATGCGTGTCTTTTTGCAATAATTTACCTTCTTAAAACAGTTTTTCAGCTCTCCGCAGGTTTCCAAAAGCTGAAACCGTTTTTCAGCATTTTTTTCAAGCATACCATCAAAATCCTGTATTCCTATCGGAAGCATCCTTTTCATACTTTCCTCCGCAAAGGTAAATTCAGAAAATTATAATAGGAGCGGAATGGATTGTCAAATTAGTTGGAATGCAGTGTGGGATGAAAAAAATTGATATGATGCCGGTTTTGAGGTAACTTTTTGCAGTTTTTTACTTACGGAGGAAAACATGCAGGACTACAAAAAGGATTTCATTGATTTCATGGTTGAGTGTGAAGTGCTGACATTTGGTGATTTTATTACAAAAAGCGGGAGAAAGACCCCTTTTTTCGTAAATACGGGAAAATACCGTACAGGAGAACAGATCGGGAAGCTTGGACAATTTTATGCCCGTTCAATAATGGAAAATACAGATGGCGAGTTTGATGTTCTTTTCGGTCCGGCATATAAGGGGATACCTCTTGCAGTTACAACTGCCATTGCTTTGAACGATATTTATGGCAAAAACTGTGCATTCTGCTTTAACAGAAAAGAAGTCAAAGATCACGGTGAGGGGGGATCTCTCATTGGGCACAAACTTAAAGATGGCGAAAAAGTTGTAATAATTGAAGATGTTACAACAGCAGGAACAAGCATTGATGAAACTGTTCCGATACTTAAAGCTGCCGCAAAAGTTGATGTTGCAGCACTTGTCATTTCTGTCAACCGGATGGAAAGAGGTAAGGGTGAAAAAAGTGCACTTGATGAAATAAAAGCAAATTACGGAATGAACACTTTCCCCATCGTTTCAATGGCTGAAGTTGTTGAATATCTCCACAACAAAGAGATCAACGGAAAAATAATCCTTGATGATGAAATAAAATCCCGTATCGAAGATTACTATAAAATTTACGGGGCGAGTTGAGCCTCCCCCTTGACAAGGGGAGGAGTAAACCAAGTGAAGTGTAAGTCCCCTGCCGGTTTTTCTCCCTGCCCTGTCAAGGGAAGGGCCGGGGAAGGGTTTCCAGGAAAGTTATTTAAATTTTCAGGCTTTGGTTTTAAAGCTTTTGTGGATTTTTGAGATTACTTCAGTTTTAGGAACATTTTCAGCGATCGAAAGTTCCGTTGCAAGGATATCTTCCGCTTCGTTGAGAAGTTTATCTTCACCGTAACTCAAACCTTTTTTGTTTTTAAGATAGAGAAGGTCGGAGATGACAGATGCTACATCATCGGCTTTGCCGCTTTTCATTTTATCCTGAAGATATCTGTATCTTTTGTTCCAGTTCATTTTAAGAAGATCGTTGTTTCTCGTTTTAAAACAGCGATAGACATCTGTTGCCTGTTTCTGCTCCGTTACACATCTTAAACCCATCTGATCAGCAGAGTCAATAGGAACAAAAACTCTTGAACCGCTGGAAACCATGCTGACAACATAACAGCTTATTTCTGATTCCCCCAGTTTCTTTTGCTCAATTGATACAACCTTTCCAACACCGTAGTTAGGGTAAACTGCCAAATCGCCCGGCTTGAATTTATTCATCTTCACTCCTCCAAAAAAAGAACAACGGATTTTTATTATACCGATTTTGGTTTTCATGTCAAGCTGTTAATGAAAAAAACCTTTTTAATTTCAAAGTCTTGTAAAAATGAGACAGCCTGTTCTTTATTTATTTGCCATTAGTGTGGGCAAATATCGTTTAGACCATAACTTGATCATCTTTCAAGAAATTTTTTTATCTTTTTCTTTACTTCTTCTTTTTTTATCAATGTGATGTAGTCTCTGTTCCTTATCCATGTCAATTGTCTTTTTGCAAGGTTCCTTGTGTTCTGCGAAATAATGGCTGTCAACTCATTAAGAGTCGAAATTTTCCCTTCAAGATACATTTCTGTCTCTTTGTAGCCGATGGAGCTTAATGCTTTGCAGTTTGAGGAGTTATACCCCATAAGATTTATTCTTTTCACCTCTTCGACCAACCCTTTTTCCACCATTAATTCAGACCTTCTGTTTATTTTTTCGTAAAGGGCTTCTCTTTCTCCATCTATTGAAAATGCAAAGAATTTTTTGTTATATTTTTTTTCTCTCTCTTTTTTGTTCCAATTTGAAAGTGTGATCCCGGTAGCTTTATAAACTTCCAGTCCCCTTTTTATTCTCTGTCTGTCATTTTGTGAGGAGATCGATCCTGCCCAATCGGGGTCTGTTTTCAAAAGGATTTCATAAAGTTCTTCCGTAGTGAATTTATCAAGTTCTTCATTTATTTCATTTTTTATTTTCTTTTCAATTTCAGGGACTGGAGAAAGACCTTTTAAAAAGGCTTCAACATAAAAGTTGGTTCCCCCCACCATTATGCAGGTTTTCCCTTTTAATATGATATCTTCAACTATTGGACCTGCTTCTTTTACAAAAATTCCGGCATTTGTTTCTTTTTCAAGAGGATATTCCCCTATAAGATGATGGGGAATGCCCATTTTTTCTTCTTCGGTCGGTGCAGCGGAACCAATTACGAGATCTTTATATATCTGAACTGAATCGGCTCCAACTATCTCTCCGTTAAATTGTTTTGCAAGTTCAACGGATAGAGAAGTTTTTCCCGAAGCAGTGGGTCCCAGAACAATTATAAGGCTCATTTCCTTTTAACCTGTTTCTCAAGGTCACTTTTTTTAATTATGTGGAAAAAAGGTCTGCCGTGAGGACAGGTCAAGGTGTTGCTTTCATTAACATCGTTTATGAGCTGTTCTATTTCTTTTCTGCTTAAAAGATCGTTGCTTTTTACTGAAGAACGGCACGCCGTTACTGCAAGCATTGAAAGGAGTTTTTCATTTAACACGAATGTTTCACCGTAATTTTCAAGTTCTCCGGCAAGCTCTTTAACGACATTTTCCCAGTTTGCATCAAAACCGAGAGCGGGAACTGCCCTTAATATTGCAGATTCTTCATCAAATTTTTCAACTACAAAACCTGCATTGGAAAGAAGTTCAGAGGCTTCTTCAAGTATTGAAAGCTCTTTGGGGCTCATTTTAATGATCGAAGGAATTATCATCAGTTGTGACAAGCCGCTTTTGTTTTCACAATTTTTCTTGAGACGGCAGAAAGTTATCCTTTCATGGCTTGCATGCTGATCGAGAAATATTAGTCGGTCTTCTGATTCAACCACAATATAAACACCGAAAACGGTACCAAGTATTTTATAGTCTTTTATCTTCAGGTCATAAAAAGATGACTGCTCGATTTCAAAAGGGACGATCGTGTCAATGACAACTTCTCTTTTTTCAAGGTTTTCCTTTTTAAAAGAAGTGAGCCCGCCGTGTATCAAGCCATCGGTATCAACTTTGTATTCAGGCTTTTTTTCAGATATGAAATCCGGAGTGGACGGTTTGATACCTTCCTCTCTGAAAGAGTGAAAAGCACCTGTTATTGCATCTTTTATGAGTGTTATGATCTTCTTTTGATCGTGAAATCTCACTTCCATTTTTGAAGGGTGGACATTGATGTCAACTTCTGCCGGATCAAGCTTTATTTCAAGCACTACCGGAGACTTGAATTCTCCACCGATAACTTCTCTGAATGTCCTGTATATCACGCTGTTTATCAACCTGTCTGAAACTATTCTGTCATTGACAAAAACTACAGATATTCCGGGGAAAGAGGCAAACGGGGAAGGGACGAATGCGGTAACTTTGCTCCCTGTGGTTTCTACGGTTAAAGAAGAAACTTCTTTTTCTGAAGCTTTCCAGACATGGAGTATCCTTGAGAGTCTGTCTGAAAGTGCAGGATAATGGAAAGAGTTTTTTCCGTTGTGATCGAGAGAAAATGCCGTTTCATAGTGGACAACTGCAAATTTCTGAATAATTTCACGAATCAGGGCATATTCCCTTTCATCACTTTTAAGAAATTTTTTCCTTGCCGGAATATTGAAAAAAATGTTGTCGGCATTTACTTCCGTACCTTTCTGCATGGATTGCGGACCGTCATTGACTATCCTTCCGTTTTCCATAACGATTTTATATCCATCTCCATGTTCAACGGCACTGGCTATGGAAAATTTTGTAACAGAAGATATTGACGGTATCGCTTCACCTCTGAATCCCATGGTTGAAATTGAAGTAAGCTCTTCTATTGAAGTTATTTTGCTGGTCGCATGTCTTTCAAGTGCCATGAAAAGATCTTCGGTAACAAGTCCGCAACCGTCATCTTTTACCCTGATACTTTTTTTTCCGCCCTTTTCTATTTGAACGGAAATGTTCTTCCCTCCGGCATCAAGGCTGTTTTCAACCAGCTCTTTAACAATGGAAAGAGGTCTTTCAACAACTTCCCCTGCCGCTATTTTGTTTACTGTGTTTTCTGTGAGTTGCTTGATTCTTCCCATTTCACGCCAAATTTTTCAAAAGATATAACAATCCTGCCACCACAATTGTATAGAAACCGATAGCAAAGGCAAGCATTGCTTTCTGTTTTCCCGGAGAATGGGTGACAAGTTCCCCGTCGATCCCTTCAACAACATTTATGTTCGAATACATTACAAATGTGAAAAATATCATGCTTAAAATTGATAACGCTAAAATTGCCCACCAGAGAGATGAGAGTTTTTTACTTTTTTCTTCTAAAAACTTTTCTTCAAGAACTTCTCCCGAAAAAAGAGTGGTAAGCGGAATAAAATAAGATGTTTCGTAACTTCTCAGGAATCTTTCCTGAGCATATCCGCTGAACTTTTCAAGGTTGGAAAAAAGTTCTGAATAGTAGGGATCGGTAACATGAACTCCCCTTTTGTCCCCTCTTGAATAGACAGCAAAAGTTCCACTTGGATCCGCCGAATTGAAACTTGCCTGTATCCTGTCGCAATGTCTGTAATCATCGGGCAGTCTTAAACCTGATGCCGGAACATAAACTATGTCTGTCTTGACCCACTTGCCGGACTGGAAGCAATCTATGTGGACATTGGCAGTTTCAATGAGAGCGTTTATTACTATGTTTCCGTTTTCTGCGGTAGTGAATCTGAGCTGTCTGCCGTAAAAAGGATACTGTGTGGTAACGGAAGTTCCGTCTGAAAAAATGATGTTGACACTGCTGTCAGTTGTTATTGCAGTTCTGTAGGAAGTAAAACCGTTTTTGAGTTCTTTTTCAATATTGTTAATAAAAATTTTTTCATCGTTGCAGACACTTTTGCCGGAAAGGCAGTAAAGATAAACTTCCGTTTCAAATTCCGGAACAATTTTAAGCGGATCGGGAACCAGAAATATCTTCCTTTCTCCAGCTTCAGGAACAGAGGGAAGGTTTGAAATTTCAGCGGATGAAAACTGAACAGGGGTTCGTGCTTCCAGCAAACTTTCCGATATGTATCTGTATTTGATCGGGAAAGTAGTTTCAAAGGATCCCACTTTCAGGTGAATTTCCCTGAGGTCCGCATTTAAGTTAATAAGGTGGGAATCGTGTTTTCTTCCATTTACTTTTATGTCGGGATTTGTAACAACTTCACCATCTTTTGAAAGTATCCTTATCAAAGCTGTCGAACCGGGAGAAACCGAGTCACCGTAGAGATATATCAAATAAGAATACCGTTCCTGCTGAATATTTATATAGGTGAAAAGCAGGATAAAAGCGGCAAAAAGAATTGCGGCGGAAATTATTTTATATCCATCAGATAGAAATTTCAATATCACTGTCGTGAGCACCTTCATTTTCCATGAGCATTTTTATTTGAAGATACGGCTCAAGAATTTTTATGAGATTATTTGCGTTTTCATGGTCAGCGGCATCAAAAAGAAGGGAAACGATCTTATCTGACAGGTTTAAAACGCCGTTTATATTATCGTTTACAAATATCGGAATGGAAAGGAAGTAGTCTTTGGAGTATCCTTCCCCTTTTTTAAACCTGGAATCATCTTCGATGTTTTCAACAAATACCGGCTTTCTGGTATCAATTACCGTCCATGCAACACTGTCCGGTTTGTATTCCACTTCCAGTCCGACAAGATGTTTTTTCGTAGATGCCTCTATCACAAGGTTGTTGTTTTTGTTAAGCAACATTATTGAACCTCTTTCCGCATAAAGAAGATCAAGCATCCCTGGAAGAACATCGTTGATAAAGTTTTGAAAATTCTGATGTTTTTTATATGAAGCCGAAACATCTCCCCTGAATTGACTTATCTTTTTAAATTGATAGGTGTCCCTGAGCACATCCATGGTGTTAACTATCTGGGGCATCGTTTCCAGAAACATCCTGCTTTTAATGTGAAAGTATTTTTCAGGATTTCTCACCTTGTTGATCCAGTTTGAGTGTTTTGAATCTTCTGCCGAAAGTATGACAACGGGGAGAAAATTAAGAGTACATGAGTTGTGAAGCTCTATAAGATCAAGTATCGAAGAATAGTTGTCTTCAACTATGTAAAACAATGTATCCCTTCTGTGTTCATTCACAATATCATCAATATTTACAAAAGAATGCTTCCATCCCTCTGAGTTAATGACATTTATTATCCTGTCTTCAAAGTCTTTATCTCTTACGGCAGTGCAAACTTTAAGTCCTTTTTTCATTTTTCGGTCTCCTTTGTCCCGTCATCTCCAAAAATTTCAAATGAATTATATCTTCAATATGATTTCAATCAAGTTTTTAATTAAAAATATCTTTCATTCCGCCCCCATCTAATTAAATTTTTCTTTGAGCATTTTTCAGTTATTTAATAACAAATATTTTTTTGACAATACAATTTTTGCAAATAACATAGCTAATGCATATTTGATAACTTCAGATCTTTGAGGATGCCATGTTCACCATTTTAAAGTGCGGATCCATTTACGGGGTTGAGGGCAATGTAGTGGATGTTGAAGCCGACATATCCAGAGGACTTCCCGGTTTTTCAATAGTGGGACTTCCTGACAGTGCCGTAAAAGAATCCAAAGAAAGGGTCCGGACGGCTATCATAAACTCAGGGCACAAGTTCCCTCAGAACAAAATCACCATCAATCTGGCTCCTGCCGGAATCAAAAAAGAGGGTGCCGGATTCGATCTTTCCATCGCTTCTGCAATTATAACATCAATATACGGCATTGAACCTGAAACCATAAAAGAATACATGATCGTGGGGGAGCTTGCTTTAAACGGTGAAGTTAAACCTGTCACCGGAATACTTCCTCTTGCCATAACAGCGAAAGAAAACGGGCTTAAAGGGATCATTGTCCCTTTTGAAAACGGGGACGAAGCTGCCGCAATAACCGAGATCAAGGTTGTTACAGTAAAAACGATCAACGATATTTTTGACATTCTGAAAAACGGGACAAACTCTTTTCACACACCTGCAACTCAATTTTCAGGAACTGAACATTTGATAGATTTTTCTGAAGTTAAAGGACATGAACAGGCAAAAAGGGCAATTGAAATAGCTGCCGCAGGAGGACACAACATATTAATGATAGGATCACCGGGGAGCGGTAAAACCATGCTTGCAAGAAGGCTTCCCACCATACTTCCGGGACTTTCAAGAGAAGAAAGCATCGAAACGACCAAGCTGTTCAGTGTCTCGAACCTTCTTAAAGGAAAAGGGCTGGTAAGAGAAAGACCTTTCAGGAGCCCTCACTCTACTTGTTCCCACATAGCTCTTGTGGGGGGAGGAAGTCCTCCGAGACCGGGAGAAGTAAGTCTTGCCCATAACGGAGTTCTTTTTCTTGATGAACTTCCTGAATTTAACAGAAATGCACTTGAAGTTCTGAGACAACCGATGGAAGACGGGGAAGTTTCAATATCAAGAGCTACCCAGACAGTGAAGTTCCCATCCAGTTTCATGCTTGTCGCTTCAATGAACCCATGCCCCTGCGGATTTCTTTTTGACAGGAAAAACACATGTACATGCAGCTCTTCTTCAGTACATAAGTATCAGCAGAAGATATCGGGTCCTCTGCTTGACAGAATTGATATTTCAATAGTGGTCAATTCCGTTCCCTATGAAGATCTCAGAAAAAAGAATAGCTGTGAAACCAGCGTACAAATAAGGGAGCGGGTGGAAAAAGCAAGAAATATCCAGAAACAGAGATTGTTGAACTGCGGAATATACAACAACGCAAAAATGCAGGCATCTGAAATTGAAAAATTTTGTACTCTTGATGAAAGTGGAGAAAAATTGCTTAAAAATGCGATGGAAAAGCTGGGAATTTCAACAAGAGGTTATTCAAGAATACTGAAAGTAAGCAGAACTATTGCCGATCTGTCAGAAACTGAATTTATCGGAGCTGTTCACATAGCTGAAGCGATACAATACTACAACAGGTCAATGTTCAATACAGGATAGTGTTGCCCGAAAAAATTTCCCACATATTGTAGGGTGTTACAAAAAAAACACAATATCTGGTATATTTTTATTGACAACATACTTCCGGTAGTGTACATTCCTACTCGTCTATTAAATTTGTGACGGGGTTCGAAGATGTTTAAGTTAAAAAGAAGAGACGGCGCGTTGGTGGCGTTCGATCTGGGAAGGATCAAAGAAGCGGTCAGAAAGGCATTTGAAGCAACATCAATGATCTACAACGAGGATATTCTGGATATCCTTGTTTTGAGAGTTACGGCTAATTTTCAAACTAAGATCAAGGATGATTGTGTTGCTCTTGAAGATGTTCAGGACAGTGTTGAAAAAACACTTGAACAGACTGGTTACACAGAAGTGGCAAAAGCCTACATCCTTTACAGGAAACAAAGGGAAAAGTTGCGGAACATGAAGTCAACTCTGGTTGACTACAAAAACATTATTAACAGTTATGTAAAGAGTGAAGACTGGAGAGTTAAAGAAAATTCAACGGTAACTTACAGTGTTGGAGGGCTTATTCTCCATAACAGCGGCGCTGTTACTGCAAATTACTGGCTTAGTGAAATTTATGACGAAGAGGTCGCAAAACTTCACAAAGAAGGTGATTTCCACATTCATGATCTTTCTATGCTTACGGCATATTGTGCCGGATGGTCACTTAAGCAGCTTATACAGGAAGGTCTGGGCGGAGTTTCAGGAAAGATCACTTCAGCTCCGGCAAGCCACCTCCATACAATTGTCAACCAAATGGTAAATTTTCTCGGTATCATGCAGAATGAGTGGGCGGGAGCACAGGCTTTTTCAAGTTTCGACACCTATCTCGCTCCTTTTGTAAGGGTTGACAACCTTACTTACAGGGAAGTTAAACAGGCTATACAGGCTTTTGTTTTCGGGATCAACATACCTTCAAGATGGGGAACGCAATCTCCTTTCAGCAACATTACTTTAGACTGGGTGTGTCCTGACGATCTCAGAAATGAACAAGGTATCGTCGGAGGAAAAGAACAGAATTTTTCTTACGGTGAATGTCAGAAAGAAATGGACATGATCAATAAGGCGTTCCTTGAAATTATGATAGAGGGCGATGCAAGCGGAAGAGGATTTCAATATCCGATACCCACTTACAACATAACAAGGGATTTCAACTGGGATTCCGAAAATGCTAAACTTCTTTTTGAAATGACAGCTAAATACGGCACACCTTATTTCCAGAACTTCGTTAACAGCGATATGAGCCCCGGAGATGTGAGAAGTATGTGCTGCAGGCTTCAGCTTGACAAGAGAGAGCTTCTTAAAAAGACCGGTGGACTTTTTGGAAGTGGCGAAAAAACTGGAAGTGTCGGTGTTGTCACCATTAACCTTCCAAGAATTGCTTATCATGCCAAGTCAAAAGATGATTTCTACAAAAGGTTGAGACACCTTATGGGTGTTGCAAAAAGGAGCCTTGAGGTGAAAAGAGAAGTGTGCATAAAACTTCTTGAGCAAAATTTTTATCCTTATACTAAAAGATATCTCGGAAACTTCAATGCCCATTTTTCCACAATAGGGCTTATCGGGATGAACGAAATGTGTCTGAATGCCTCATGGGTGGGCGATGATATAGCTTCAGTTCCCGGGTTAAAGTTTTCACAGGAAGTTCTGGACTTTATGAGAGAAGAACTTAAACTTTATCAGGAAGAGACAGGAAACCTTTACAACCTTGAAGCAACTCCTGCTGAATCAACTACTTTCCGTCTTGCAAAAATGGACAGAGAGCGTTGGACAGGTATCAGAACAGCGTCAAAAGATAATGAAACACCTTTTTACACGAACAGTTGTCATCTTCCGGTTAACTATACTACAGATACTTTCAAAGCTCTCGAAATTCAGGATGAACTTCAGACAAGATTTACAGGCGGAACTGTTTTCCATACATTTTTAGGGGAAAAACTTCCTACATGGGAAATTGCTTCAAATCTTGTAAAAAAGATCTCTTACACTTACAAACTTCCATATTTCACTATTTCACCTACCTATTCAATATGTGACAGTTGCGGATATATCCCCGGTGAAAAGGAAACATGTCCTGACTGCGGCACTAAAACCGAGGTCTATTCAAGGATTACCGGATATTACAGACCGATCAAGCACTGGAATGAAGGAAAACAACAGGAATTTTCCAAAAGAACAGAGTATGACCTTACAAAAAAGGCTCCTGCTGCTGCTACATGTTCTGAACCTGAAAACCTTTTTGAGAACAAAGTTTCAGAAAGCAATTCAAACAACAGAAATCTCAGTTTGTTTTCAATTCCGGGAATGGATTCCAATCATGACCGGACATCAGAAAAAAGGATGTCCATATCCAATGATTCCTTCGTAAAATCAGGGTTCTCAAGCGATATTGACCCTGAAATAAGATATAAAAGGGAAAGCCTGCCGCACAGAGTGATGCTTTTTACTACAAAAAACTGTCCCAACTGTCCGAAAGCTAAAATAGAACTTAAGGATTCTCCTAATGTAGAATTTGTTGATGCCGAAGAAAACTGGGACATATCAAAAAAATACGGCATCCGCACAGTTCCCGCCCTTGTCATTGATGACGGAAAAGACTACCGGACATACACCGGAGTTTCCGATATCATTAAATACAGACTTGGATCAGTAAAGTAATTCAACGGAAAAAACCCAGTAACTTTGACTTTGTCTCTTTAACTTCTAAAATATTGTTGTCAAATTGTTCACATTGTTAAATTTTACGGGGAGAACAGTGATGACTTTCAAAGAAAAGTGGATGAAGCTGAGAAATTATCAGTCGGACGATTTCTGGGCAATGGTTTTTGCAAGACCTCTTACAATACTGTTCCTTCTCCCGATAATAGATTTTAAATGGGTTACACCCAACAGGCTTACTGTATTAAGTGTCATTTCAAAAATTTCAGGTGTTTACTATCTTTTCTTTGAACACAACTACACAGGGAGTGTCATTGCGGCGATCCTTCTTAATCTCGGACTTATAATTGACAACATGGATGGCACTGTCGCACGGTATAGAAATTGCGGAACTAAATTCGGATTTTATTTCGATAAAGCTACCGATGCTGTAACACTTGTTCTCCTTTTCTGGGGAATGGGTTACCGGGGACTTGTCAATACCGGCAGTATGATCGATTTTATCGTTCCTGTTTTTGCTGTCACCGGAGCATTCATTGCAAGTTATTCAAAGTGGGTAAGCGAAAGGGTGATGATGGACATGAAAATATCGGAAAAATTACACAGCGGAGAGCTTTTAAGCTGGGCTGAAAGCATGGAGAAGGGTTTTACCTGGACTCCGCCTCCTTCCAGGTCGTTCTCTGACTGGATAAAATGGCTTGGAAAAGCTTTCTTTTCCATATTGTTTTTTAATGAAGTTGATATTTTTTTCTGGGCGGGACTGGCTCTTCTTACAGGTCACTACTGGATATTCACAAGATTCAACAGCGGATTTATACTTCTTGGACTTTTTGCCGGACCGATACTTTTCGGGTTTAAAGTGTGGAGAAAAGAAAAACAGTTGCTTAAATTGATCAGGGAGAATGAGGAAAAATGAGATTATTTTACGATATAATATCAGATAAAAGGGATGGAAAAATTCTTTCAGATGACGATATATCCCATTTTTTAAAAAGCTATCTCGATGGAAAACTCAAAGATTACCAAATGTCGGCAATGCTGATGGCTGTTTTTATAAATAAGCTTAATGAAAAAGAGTTGAAATGCTGGGTTGAAAATATGCTTTACAGCGGAGATGTGCTTGATTTTTCAGATATTGAAGCGCCGGTGGTTGACAAACATTCTACCGGCGGTGTGGGTGACAAGATATCCATCCCGTTAGCTCCTCTTCTTGCAGTGTGCGGGTTTCATGTTCCAATGATCTCAGGAAGAGGATTGGGACATACCGGGGGAACTCTGGATAAGCTTGAATCCATTCCCGGATTTTCGGTAAACCTTGATATAGAAAAATTTAAAAAAATGGTGAGAACGAACAATTTGTCGTTGATAGGCCAAACTCCCGAAATAGCACCTCTTGATAAAAAACTTTATGCTTTAAGAGATGTTACAGGTACAGTGGAATCAATACCTCTGATAGCATCTTCCATTATGAGCAAAAAAATGGCAGAAGGAATAAGGGGGCTTATCCTTGATGTTAAAGTTGGCAGAGGAGCATTCATGAAAAACATGGAAACAGCTCATGAACTTGCCGCAACAATGAAAAACATCGGCGAAAACCTCAATGTTAAAGTTGATGTCCTTTTTACTGATATGAATGAACCTCTTGGATATTGCATCGGTAATTCACTTGAAATAATTGAATCTGTGAAAGTGCTGCAGGGCGAATATGTTCCCCAGGTAACAGAACTGGTTCTTGAAATGGCGGGGACACTCATGGTTTCTTTTGATATGGCTGACTCGCTTGAAAACGGGAGAAAAAAAGCTGAAAAGAAACTGAAAGACGGTTCAGCATTGGAAAAATTCAAAGAAGTGGTTGCCATTCAGGGCGGGGATCCGGGAGCTATTGACAACACCGGGAAACTGCCGTTAAGTGACAATGTTATGCAGATAAAGTGTGAGCAGGAAGGATATATTGCCGAAATGGATGCCCTTCTTTTCGGGAAGGCACTTGTCAGCCTCGGAGGGGGAAGAATTTCCAAGGAAGATTCCATTGATCCCGGTGCAGGCTTCATACTCCACAAAAAAAGGGGTGAAAAAGTTTCTCCGGGAGATACTCTTTACGATATATATTACAGTGACGGGACAAAACTTAAAGAGAGCATGAAGTATCTTGAAAAAGCTGTCACGGTTTCAGATCAAAAGCCCGACAGCAAAAATCTTATCGCAGGAAAACTTTAATAATGAATGTTGGAAGGTACTTTTATATCAGAAGTTTTTCTCCATCTTATGTGAATGTGATCTATAGAAAACTCTATAAATTTCTTTCCAGAAAGGTTGATTTTGAAGTGCCTGACATTGAAGAACTTAAAAGTTTGGATAAAGACAAAAAAATTGTAACTGTTTATGTTTCAAGAAAAAAAAGCAGGGTAGAGCAGTTTCTTTTCAATGGATTTTTAATTGAGAACGGTATTGTTCCACCGTCCAATTCATTCG